>CABUOH010000076.1 GCA_902493085.1 uncultured Sutterella sp.
CCGTGATGGAGATGATCGCCGCAACCGCAGCCGCACGAATCTTCGCCGTGGTGGTGCCCGCCGCAGCCGCAACCGCATTCCTCTTCACCGTGATGGTGGTGGCCGCCGCAACCGCAGCCGCCGCCACAGCCGCAGCCGCCGGCATGACGTTCGATGCGGACGGGCTCAAAGGCCTCCTCGACTTCCGTGACTTCGAGACCGATCATGCCGAGCATCTTGGCGATGTTCGGCAGCGGCAGCACCGCAAAGCCTTCCGGAGCCTCGGCCACTTCAACGCCTCGGTTGATGAGGGCGCCGACGGCCTCCTGCATCGTGCGCAGGTCGCCCGTGACGTGAAGCACCTTTTCAACGGCCGGACGCACGACCCAGAACTGGCCCGCATCGTCGACGAAAACGTCGTTGACGAAAAGCGGACGCTTTTCTTCAACGGAAACGGCGATCACGCCCTCGGGGGTTTCAAAGGAATCCTCCCAGGCCATGCGCTGGGCGGACGTGAGAACGAGCTGCTTGGCGCGGTCAAGAACGGGCTGGGCGGGAGCCGCTTCGGGCGGCAGGAGCTTGGTAAAGGTCGTCATTTTGAATTCCTGTAGGGCCGGCGCCGCGCAAAGCGAAAGGCTCAGCACTCATGCGCCGGCAAATGTTCATCCATTGTACGCAAAGGGAATCATTCGCGTGTAAGAAAACTTGTCGCGCCCAGACCTTCCGAACGCCTATTCGACGGCGGCGGCGAGCGCGTCGGAAAGACGGTCCACCGCAATGACCTCGAGCCCCTCAACAGGGGTTCTGGGCGCATTCGCGCGCGGGATCACAGCCTTCGCGAAGCCGAGCTTCGCGGCCTCGCGAAGCCTTTCCTGTCCTCTGGGCGCGGGACGAATTTCGCCCGCGAGCCCCACTTCGCCGAAGACCACGAGCCCGCGGCGAAGGGGTTTGTTTCTGATGCTCGAATAAATGGCGCACAGCAGCGCGAGGTCCGCTGCGGGTTCCGAAATCTTCACGCCGCCCACGGCGTTGACGAAGACGTCCTGGTCAAAGCAGCCGACGCCTGCATGCCGGTGCAAAACGGCGAGGAGCATTGCCAGACGCTGCGAATCGACGCCGAGCGCGAGCCGCCTCGGGGCGGGTAGATGCGTGGCGTCGACGAGGGCCTGAATTTCCACAAGCAGCGGCCGCGTGCCCTCCTGCGTCACCAGCACGGTGGAGCCCGGAATGTCGGACTTGTATTCGGAGAGGAAGATGGCGGACGGGTTCGTCACGCCGCGCAGGCCGTGGTCGGTCATGGCAAAGACGCCGAGTTCGTTCACGGCCCCGAAGCGGTTCTTGAAGGCGCGCACGAGACGGAAATTGGAATGCTGATCCCCCTCGAAGTAAAGCACCGTGTCGACGATGTGCTCGAGAATGCGGGGCCCCGCCAGAGAGCCGTCCTTTGTGACGTGGCCGACGAAGATGAGCGTCGTGCCCACGGTCTTGGCCATGCGGGTGAGCCGTGCGGCGCACTCGCGCACCTGCGAGACGGAGCCCGGCGCACTGTCGAGCGCGCTCGAGAAGATGGTCTGGATCGAGTCGATCACGACGTACTCGGGCTTGCGGCTCGACACGACGCTTTCGACGTGCTCGAGTTCGATTTCGCTCATCAGCGTGAGCCCGCGGGGCTCGAGCTGCAGACGCTGCGCCCTGAGGGCGATCTGCGTAGGACTTTCTTCGCCCGAGACATAGAGAGCGGAATGTCCGAGTTCGACCAAGCGGGCCATGACCTGCAGAAGAAGCGTCGACTTGCCGATGCCCGGATCGCCGCCGATGAGCGCGACGCATCCCTTCACCAGCCCGCCTCCCATCACGCGGTCGAATTCGCCGAGCCCCGTCACGGTGCGGGGAATCTCCTCGATCGCCACGTCCGAGAGATCCTGGAGCGACCCCGTCGTATCGACGAAGCCGCCGGCGGGACGCGGAGCGCCCGAGCCGTAGCGGGCGGCGGCGCCCTGCGCCACCTTGAATTCCTGGAGCGTATTCCAGGCCTTGCAGTGCGGGCACTGGCCCTGCCACTTGGCGGTCGTGCCGCCGCACTCGTTGCAGACGAATTCGGTTCGATTCTTGGTCGTACGGGGAGCCATCGGTTCCTGTATGTCGGTTGTCAGTGCTTGATGTGAAGCGGCACTCGGCGTGCGAGCGCGCAGATGAGTTCATAGCCGATCGTGCCGGCGCAGGCCGCCACGCGGTTGACCGGCAAGTTCCTGCCCCAGAGTTCGACGCTGCTGCCGAGTCCGGCCTGCGGGATGTCGGTGATGTCGATTTCGAGCATGTCCATCGAAACCGCCCCCACGAGCGGGGCGATGGCGCCTTCGACCCACGTAGGCGAGCCGTCGGGCATCGAGCGCGGATAGCCGTCCGCGTAGCCGCAGGCAACGACGCCAATGCGCGACGGGCGGGCGGCGATCCATCGCGAGCCGTAGCCCACGGCCTCGCCGGGCGCGATCTCCTGAACGGCGATGATTTTGGCCGACAGCGTCATCGCCGGGACAAGGCCGAGCTCTTCGGAGGAGATGTGCGCATCCGGGCTCACGCCGTAGAGCGCAACGCCCGCGCGCACGCCGTCGCCGCCCACTTCGGGATGCCAGAGAATGGCGGCGGAATTGGCCATGCAGGCCGCCGTGGCCGAATGCGCAAGCCTGCCCATGCGGGTGAGCTGGCGCGAAACGGAAGCCGGCGCATCGCCGAGATAGCTCGGCTCGGCATTTGCAAAGTGCGTGACGACGCCCATCACCTTCACGCCTGCAATGGAGGTGAGAAGGTCATAGATCGTCCCCACCTCGACGGGCAGGAATCCGAGGCGGTTCATGCCTGAATTCACCTTGATGTGCACCTTCACCTCGCGCAGCGGCAGACGCTTGAGAATGTCGATCTGCCACATGGAGTGAATGACCGTCTCGACGTCGAGATCCTGAAGCGGCTCGATGTCCGTCTCGTCGAAAAAGCCTTCAAGAAGCAGAACGCGCTTGTGCCAACCCGCGCGGCGCGCACGCTCCGCGTCGCAGAGGTCGATGGTGGCGAACCCGTCCGCATCGGCAAAGGCCTCGACGGCGTTTTCAAGACCGTGGCCGTAGGCGTTGGCCTTGACAACCGCCCAAAGGGTGCGGTCGCCGACACTGTCGCGCAGGCGGGCGAGGTTGTGCTTCAGAGCCTGAAGGTCGATTTCAGCGTAGATGGGACGTGGCACTCGAATACTCTTTTTTATGTAAAGCCAAAGACGGAACGCCGCACGGAGCGTATCGTGCGGAAAGCCTGATAATGTTACTCGCCTGCGGCGTGCTTCGTTCGGCTTTCACATTTTGAGGCAACTAGAGCGGCGGACGCCCTCTGCGAGAAGACGCAGGAATTTGCGGCCGAATGTTTACGTACGCTCATCGGCAAGGTAGACTTAGCGGATTGACCTCCAACCATTCGAGCGCTTTTTTCAGGCATTATGAACCGCGGCTTCTACACCATCATGTGCGCGCAGTTCCTGTCGTCGCTTGCCGACAACGCACTGCTCATCGCTGCCATCGCCCTTCTGACGAGCATCAACGCTCCTGACTGGATGACGCCGCTCCTCAAGCTCTTTTTCGTGGTGAGCTACGTCTGCCTCGCCGCCTGGGTGGGCATCTTCGCGGACTCCATGCCCAAGGGCCGCGTGATGTTCCTCACGAACTTCGTGAAGGCGGTCGGATGCCTTCTGATGCTCTTCGGCGGCCATCCGCTTCTGGCCTACGCGATCGTGGGCGTGGGCGCCGCAGCCTACTCCCCCGCCAAGTACGGCATTCTCACGGAACTGCTTCCGCCGCAAAAACTCGTCGTCGCCAACGGCTGGATCGAGGGGCTCACGGTGGGCTCCATCATTCTCGGCGTGGTTCTCGGAGGCGTTCTCATCAAGCCCGAGATTGCCCAGCCCATCCTCGACGTCTTCCATCTCGACGTCCTCGGCCTGTCGAGCTTTGCGGAGGCCGCGATCTTCGCCATCGCCTTCGTCTACCTGGCGGCCTCCGCCGTCAACCTTGCCATTCCCGACACGGGCGTGCGCTATCCGCCGCAAAAGTTCGACCCGATCGACTCGATCAAGGGCTTCGTGCACAGCTGCCGCCTTCTCTGGACCGACCGTCTGGGCCAGATCTCCCTTTCCGTCACGACGCTTTTCTGGGGCGCGGGAGCCGTCCTTCAGTTCCTCGTTCTCAAGTGGTGCGACCATGCGCTCGGCATGGACCTCTCGCAGGGCGCCGTCATGCAGGCCGTCGTGAGCCTGGGCATTGCCGTGGGCGCCTTCCTTGCCGCCGCCAAGGTGCCCCTCAAGAAGTCGCTCTCCGTCCTGCCGATGGGCATCTGCATGGGCGTGCTCGTCGTGGGCGCCTCCTACTTCACGCGCGACGTCGCACCCGCAGGCGGCCTCTCGATTCTGGGCTTCGAGCTCTCATGGGCCGTCATGATCGCCGGCGTCATCATGATCCTCGTAGGCATCTGCGCCGGCTTCTTCGTCGTTCCGATGAATGCGCTCCTGCAGCACCGCGGTCACGTCCTCATGAGCGCCGGCCGCTCGATCGCCGTGCAGAACTTCAATGAAAACTCCTCCATCCTCGTGATGCTCGGCGTCTACGCCCTGCTCATCAAGGCCGATCTGTCGGTGCCCGCCACGATGATGATCTTCGGCATCTTCGTGAGCGTTTCGATGCTCCTCGTCATCCTCAAGCACCGCCGCAATCAGGCCGAGTATGACAGCACGCACCTCATCGGCGAAGGCACCCGCCACGTGACCGAAAAAGCGTGACGAACCGGCACTTGACCAGAACAACAGACTCAACTTCAGCGGGCTCGCGCTTCTTTCGGCGCGGGCCCGCATTCCATTGACAAGAGGCACCCGACTTCCGACGTCTTCAAGAATTGGTCGAAGCAAAATGCCGAATCAAAAAAAGGCGGACCGCCTCCAGATAGGAAAGCGGTCCGCCTGAAGGCGTCCAAAACGGCTTGCCGGTCTTATGCGGCGACTGCAGCCGCCTCTTCGCCCTCTTCGGCCTCTTCGGCCTCTTCGGCCTTTCGGTCCTTGCCCAGATCATGGTTCACCATGGCAGCGACCGTGCTGTCGGACCAGACGTTGAGCGTCGTCTCAATCATGTCGATGACGGCATAGAAGGGCAGGATCACGCCCATGAGCATGATGGGCACGTTCATGCTCGCGAGAAGGCTCGCCGACAGGAAGAAGCATCCCATCGGAACGCCGGCGTTGCCCACGGCGGCCAGGGTGGAGATCAGGATCCAGGCTGCGAGCATCGGCAGCGTCACTTCGGCACCCGCATTCTGCATCAGGTAGACGACCGTCACGAGGATGAAGGCGGCGCAGCCGTTCATGTTGATCGTCGTGCAGATCGGCAGCACGAAGCGGGAGACGGAACGGGAAACGCCCACATTGCCCTCGGCGCAGGACATCGTCACGGGAAGCGTGCCGGCCGAGGACTTCGAGAAGAAGGCGACGGCAAGCGCGGGCGCCATGCCCTTGGCGACGCGGATTGGATTGACGCCTCGGGCGAGCATGAGAAGCGGAAGCACGACGAGCATCTGGATGAAGTTGGCGGCCAGAATCACGCCGAAGTAGGTACCGAGACCTCCGATCTCGACGCCCTTGTTCATCTCGACGACGAGCGCGGAAATGAACCCGAAGATGCCGATCGGCAGCACGCGGATGAGCCACTTGACGAGAATGAAGAGCACTTCCTGAGCACCCGTAAAGAAGGCGAGAAGCACTTCCTGCGAACGGCTTTCGCGCGGCAGACGGGAGATCGCGATGCCGATGGCGGCGGAGACGAGGAGCACCGAGAGCACGTTCGCGGAGAGGAACGGCGCGAGGAAGTTGTCAGGAATCACGGACTGGATGTACTCGAGGTAGGAGTGCTCAGCCACCTGCGGCGCAATGGCACCCGCGGTCATGGCGACGTTGGCGGGCGACATGGCGACGTAGAGGGCGGCGGCGAGCGTAGCCGCGAGAATCGTCGTAAAGAGCGTGTAGAAGATCGTATGCTTGAAGATGCGGCCCGATTCGCTCGAACGCGAAATCGAGGCCAGCGTGGCAATGATCGACACGGCAATGATCGGAATGCTGATGAACTTGAAGAGGCGAATGAAG
>CABUOH010000077.1 GCA_902493085.1 uncultured Sutterella sp.
ATCGCGCCGCCGCCCGTCTGATGAGGCCTGCGTCAGCCTGACGGCTGAGGTCAGAGACTGTAGTACATGTCGAACTCGAGCGGCGTCACGGCCAAGCGCCAGCGGTTGACCTCCTCCATCTTCAGAGCGATGTAGGCATCGATGAAGTCGTTGGAGAAGACGCCGCCGCGGGTCAGGAACTCGCGATCGCGGTCAAGATATTCGAGCGCCTGATCAAGCGAGGAGCAGACGGTCGGAATCTTGGCGTTTTCTTCGGGCGGCAGATCGTAGAGATTCTTGTCGGCGGCTTCGCCCGGATGAATCTTGTTCTGGATGCCGTCGAGACCGGCCATGAGCAGTGCGGAGAAGGCGAGGTACGGATTGGCCGTCGGGTCCGGGAAGCGGACTTCGACGCGGCGGGCCTTCGGGCTGTTGACGTGCGGAATGCGGATGGAGGCCGAACGGTTGCAGGACGAGTAGGCGAGCTTCACCGGCGCTTCAAAGCCGGGCACGAGACGGCGATACGAATTGATCGACGGATTCGTGATGGCGTTGAGCGCACGGGCGTGCTTGATGACGCCGCCGATGTAGTAGAGCGCAAGTTCGGAGAGGCCCGCATAGCCGTTGCCCGCAAAGAGATTCTGGCCGTCCTTCCAGATGGACTGATGCACGTGCATGCCGGAGCCGTTGTCGCCCTCAATGGGCTTGGGCATGAAGGTGGCCGTCTTGCCGTAGGCCGCGGCAACGTTGTGAACCGTGTACTTGAGGATCTGCGTCCAGTCGGCGCGCTTGACGAGCGTGTTGAAGCGCGTGCCGATTTCGCACTGGCCGGCACCGCCCACCTCATGGTGATGGATTTCAACGTCAACGCCCTGCTGGTCGAGGAGCGTGCACATCTCGGCGCGCATGTCGGCGAAGGAGTCGACCGGCGAGACCGGGAAGTAGCCGCCCTTGACGCGGTTGTGGTAGCCGAGATTGCCGCCCTCCATCTTGAGGCCGGTCGCCCACGGGCCTTCTTCGCTGTCGATTTCGAAGAAGCTCTTGCCCATGCGGTGCTCCCAGCGCACGCTGTCGAAGATGAAGAATTCGGGTTCCGGACCGAAGTAGGCGGTGTCGCCGATGCCCGTCGACTTCAGATAGGCTTCGGCGCGCAGGCCGAGGGAACGCGGATCACGGTCATAGTCCTTGCCGGTCTTGGGTTCGTGCACGTTGCACTGGAGAATGAGGGTGTTGACCTCGCGGAACGGGTCCATGCGTGCGCTGTCCGGGTCCGGCATCAGAAGCATGTCGGAGGATTCGATGCCGCGCCAGCCGGCAAAGGACGAGCCGTCAAAGGGCTGGCCGAGTTCGAACACGTCTTCGTCAATGCAGTCGGCCGGAACCGTCACATGCATTTCCTTGCCGTGCGTGTCCGTCAGACGCAGGTCCACGAACTTGACATCATTGTCCTTGATCATCTGCAGAACATCAGAAGCGGACGTCATTTGATTTGTCTCCTAGAGAGTAGCCGGTAAGGCGCTCCAAACGCCCTACCCGTGAGGAATTGTCTGCCGAAAGGGTTCATCCCCGACGGTCGCAATCCAATATAAGCAAAAAGCATGCCAAAAACCGCAACCCGCACTCCCGCGGGCGTTTTCGCGCTTCTCCGGCCTTGACCGATGCCTGTGCCGCAAAGGCTTCGCCCCTGCACGGCGGCAAGCGCACCGACTTGGTTGCGAATGCCCTATTATCGCACCAAATCGGTGCATTTCAAACACTCAAAATGCCGCTTCGGCGTGCACGGTCTCCTGCGCTTCAGTGCAGAAACGCCTCCTGCAGGTCCGATAGAAAGGCTCGGCCGCGGGCCGTCGGCCGGATCAGGGCTTCGTCCTCCTCGAGGAGCCCCTGCGCGCGCAGGCTGCCCAGCGCGGGCGAGACGACCTCGAGCGGCAATCCCGTGCGCGCCTCAAAAAGCGCGGCGGGCACGCCGTCCGTGAGCCTGAGGGCGTTGAGCATGAATTCAAAGGGAAGATCCCCGCTCTCGACGCGCCTGCGCTCGGCGATGCCGCTCCCCGTTTCCGCAACCTTGGCCATGTACTTTCTGGGCGACGCGTGACGCACCTCCCGCACGACGCCCTCGGGCGTCGTCACCTTGCCGTGCGCCCCCGCCCCTGCGGCGACATAGTCGCCGAAAGTCCAGTAGTTGAGGTTGTGCCGGCAGCGACGGCCCGGCCTGGCATAACCGGAAACCTCGTAGTGCTCGAAACCCGCCTTGAGCAGCGCCCCGATCACAAGGTCGGACATGTCCGCGCAAAGATCCTCGTCGGGCAGTCCCTCAGGAAGGCGCTTCGCAAACGCCGTTCCGGGCTCGATCGTCAGCTGATAGAAGGATAGGTGCGTCGCCCCCGTGGCGACCGCCGTCTCCACCTCCCGCGCCGCCTCTTCGAGCGTTTCGCCCGGCAGGGCGAACATCAGGTCAAGGTTGAAGTTCCCGAACACTTCGCCCGCGTGCGCGGCCGCGCGCAGGGCGTCGTCGGCGGCATGTATGCGCCCGAGCCTTCGGAGCTTTTCATTCATGAAGCTCTGCACCCCGACCGAGACGCGGTTGACGCCGGCCGACCTGAAGGCCTTGAAGCGTCCCTCTTCCACCGTGCCCGGATTGGCCTCAAGCGTGATTTCGCAGTCAGAAGAAAAGCCAAAGAGCTTGTCGGCCCCGTCAAGCAGGCGCGCCACGGCGTCGCCGCTCATCAGGCTAGGCGTGCCGCCCCCGATGAAGACCGTCTCAATCCGGCGTCCCTCGACGGCCGGAAGCCACCCCGCCAAGTCCCTCAAAACTATGTCGACATATTCCTTTTCCGCCAATTCGGGCGGCGCCGCATGCGAATTGAAGTCGCAATACGGACACTTGCGCACGCACCAGGGCCAGTGCAGATAAAGCGACAGCGGGATGTCCGCCGCCCGAATCGTCGTCGCGACTTGAGCGCACATCACCAGCCCCAGGCTTCGCGAATCAGCTTGTGCATCTGCACGAGCGCCTTGCCCCGATGGCTGACGCGGTTCTTTTCCTCCGCCGTAAGCTCTGCGGCCGTACGGCCGAATTCGGGCACGAAAAAGTGCGGATCGTAGCCGAATCCCCCTTCGCCTGCGGGCGTGTCCTGAATTTCCCCGTACCAGCGGCCCACGGCCACGAGCGGCTCGGGATCGTCGGGCGTGCGCACGGCCGTGAGCACGCAGGTGTAGTGCGCCCTGCGGTCCGCCTTTCCCTGCAGTCTTTCCACCAGCAGACGGTTGTTGGCGGCATCGTTGCTCGGCTCGCCTGCAAAGCGGGCCGACAGCACGCCCGGCATGCCGTCCAGGGCGTTGACGCAGACGCCGGAATCGTCCGCCATCGCGGGTCGTCCCGTCGACTTCGACGCATGACGCGCCTTGGCGAGGCAGTTCTCGATGAAGGTGCCGTAGGGCTCAGGACAAGCCTCAACGCCGAGTGCGCCCTGATTGATCACCTCAACGCCGAGTTCGGCGAACATCGCTTGGAATTCACGCAGCTTGCCCTTGTTGTTCGAGGCAAGCACCAAAGACTTTTCCATCGCTTTGCTCCTCACTCGAATGCCGCACGCTGAAGCGCCATGATTTCCAGATTGCCTTTTTCGGCAAGGCGCAGAAGCTCGTCGAGCTCGGCTCGACTGAAGGCCGCTCCTTCCGCCGTGCCCTGAATCTCAACGAAGCGCCCCTCGCCCGTCATCACGACGTTCATGTCCGTATCGCTTCCGCTGTCCTCAACATAGTTGAGGTCCAGCACGGGGCGTCCGTCCACGATGCCCGCCGACACGGCGCTCACCTGCGTAAGGATCGGATCCTCCTTGATCTGCCCCTTTTCAAGCATGCCGTTGACCGCATCGCGCAGCGCCACCCAGGCGCCCGAAATTGAAGCGCATCGCGTGCCGCCGTCGGCCTGCAGAACGTCGCAGTCGATCTGAATCGTAAATTCGCCGAGCTTGCGGCGGTCGACCGCGGCGCGAAGGCTGCGTCCGATCAAGCGCTGGATTTCCTGCGTGCGGCCCGACTGCTTGCCCTTGACGGCCTCGCGATCGCAGCGCGTCCCCGTCGACCTCGGCAACAGTCCGTATTCGGCCGTCACCCAGCCCTCACCCTTGCCCATCAAAAAGCGGGGCACGCCCGGCGTCACGCTCGCCGTGCAGAGAACGCGGGTGTCGCCCGCCGAAACCAGCACGCTCCCTTCGGCATATTTCGTAAAGCCGCGGGTGAAGCCGAGCGGACGAAGCTCGTCGGGACGACGTCCGTCGGTGCGGACCGGATCTTGAACTTGAGTCATGGCAAAACACTCCGAATTCCAAAAAAACAATGCCCTTATGCTACCGCAACAGAGCGCTTTCAACCGAGCCCCCGATTCTGCCGCCCGATTCAAGACCGCAGGCAAAAAGGGGTACAATGGCGGCGCCTGCCGCAGCCCCGCTCAACACCTGCGGCGCATTCATTTTTTATCCGGAGTTTCATCCCATGACCGTTGCCAGCATGACCGGCTATGCCGTCGCCTCAGGCCCCACGCCGCTCGGAACCGTGACGCTCGAATGCCGTTCCGTCAACTCCCGCTTTCTGGATCTGACGCTGCGTCTGAGTGAAGACCTGCGCTTTGCCGAACCCCTGATCCGCGAAGCTCTCCAGAAGCGCCTCTCCCGAGGCAAGGTGGAAATCCGCGGCTTCGTCACGCCTGACGAAAATGCCGTGCCCGCCCGCGTCAATGCCGCCATTCTCAACCGCATCATTGAACTGCAGCGCACCATCCGCGCAGCCCTGCCCGATGCGCGGGAACTCTCCGTGTCGGACCTTCTTGAAATGCCCGGCGTCATGGTGAACGAACAGCTCGATCAGGACGCCGTCAGCGCCGCCATCGCCGCCATCGTCGGCAACATGCTCGACGCCTTCACCGCCTCCCGCGCCCGAGAGGGCGAGGCGCTCGCAGGCGTCCTTCTCAACAACTGCCGCCAGATCGAGGACGTCGTCACCGAAGTCAAGGGCCGCATGCCCGAAATCCTCGCTCACATTGAAGGCAAGCTCAAGGATCGACTCGAGGATGCGCTCAGCAAGGCGCTCACCGAAACGAGCACGCTCACGCGCGAAGAAGTGAGCGACCGCATCCGCCAGGAGGTGACGCTCTACGCCATGCGCATGGACGTCGAAGAGGAAATCAACCGCCTCTACACGCACGTAGCCGAAGTCCGCCGCATTCTTGATAAGGGCGGCGCCGTCGGCCGCCGGCTCGACTTCGTCGTGCAGGAAATGAACCGCGAAGCCAATACGCTCGGCTCCAAGGCCGCCGCCATCGAAATGACCAACGCCTCCTTGGCGCTCAAGGTCGTCATCGAGCAGATGCGCGAGCAGATCCAGAACCTCGAATAAGCCCTGTTCGAGAACATCGATTCGAGAACATCGATTCGAGAGCGTCGAAAAAAAAATCATGGGGAGGCGGTGCCACAGAAGGCGCCGGCTCCCTTAAAATATTGACCTTTCATTTTTTCGGCCGGCCTTTGACCGCCAATTTGCGACGGCGTCCCGCCTGACGCCTACACCGTCGCCCCTGATGGAGAACACGAATGTCCAGTGAATCCGCTGCCCGTCCGCTGCACGCAGGCAGGCTGTTTCTCGTGACCGCGCCGTCCGGCGCCGGCAAGTCGTCGCTCGTCAACGCACTTCTCAAGCTCGAGCCCGCGCTCAAGCTCTCCATCTCGCACACGACCCGCCAGCCGCGTCCCGGTGAAGAGAACGGCCGCGAATACCACTTCGTGAGCGAACACGAATTCCTCGCCATGCGTGAGCGCGGCGAATTTCTCGAATCCGCCCTCGTGCACGGCAACTACTACGGCACGAGCCGCATCTGGATTGAAGGACAGATGGCACAGGGCAACGACGGGCGCCCGCCAGGTCCGCGAGCGCTTCGGCGGCACAGTCGGCATCTTCATCCTTCCGCCCTCCATCGAGGCGCTCGAATGGCGTCTTCACCACCGCGGCACGGATTCGGAACAGACGATCACGCGGCGCCTCCTCGGCGCGGGCGCCGAAATGTCGCATGCGCCCGAATTCGAGTACGTTATAATCAACGAAGACTTTGAAACGGCGCTTTCCCAGATGCAGGCCGTGGTTGT
>CABUOH010000078.1 GCA_902493085.1 uncultured Sutterella sp.
CGGCTTCTGGATCGACGCCGCCACGGGCGAGCGGTTCGTCAACGAGCTAGCCGACCGCAAGGTCCGATCGGACGCCATCCTCCTGAGGCTCAATCAGGGCCATGAGTGCCTCTCCATCGGAGACAACCAGTGCCGGGAGCTCTTTGATGCGATCCGTCCGGGCTGGATGGACCGCATTCTCGAAAGAAAGGTCTGCATGCGCTACGAGACGCTCGACGCCATGGCCGCAGCGCACAAGATTCCGCTCGATGCGTTCAAGGCCACCATCGCCGCCCTCAACGAATCCGTCGCCACGAAGAAGGATCCGCTCGGGCGCCGCGTCAACGCAGACCTCAAGCCTCAAACCGAAGGTCCCTGGTTCGTCACGCGCCTCTCGCCCAAGATCCATCACTGCATGGGCGGCATCCTGACGACGCCCAAGGCCGAAGCCGTTTCCGTCACGGGCGAGGTCATTCCGGGGCTCTATGCAGCAGGCGAGGCCACCGGCGGCGTGCACGGCGCCGTTCGCCTGGGCTCCAACGCCGTCACGGACTGCATCGTCAACGGCATGATCGCCGGCCGCGAGGTCGCGCGCCGCTGACGCCGGGTTCGCGCACACCCTGAGCGCCGCACAAGGAGGGCGGTCTCCCGAAGGAGACCGCCCTCTTCCATACAACTTTTCAACTTGCAGGAAAAGCCCTCGAAAACCCTGCATTCACCCATCTTTTGCATCGAACGTCACGAATGCTTACGTATCGATGCGTGCATTTCTTGAGCCAAGTCATAGCTTTTACACTGAATCGAGCGGATACTTAAAGCAAGCGTCCGAAGTGTTCGGCAGCAACTTTCCGATCAAGGAGAATTGAAATGACGACAGTTGACACGATCGCACAGGCGATCAAGGAAAAGAAGGCCCTGGAATTCGCCTACCACGGCTTCGACCGCGTGGTCGTTCCATATGCCTGTGGCCTTACGCCCACCAATGAAATCAAGATGATCGGCTTCCAGATCGGCGGCGGCAGCAATTCCGGCGTCACCGAAAAACTCCGCTTCTATACCGTTGCCGACATCGCAGGCGTCGCTCTTGCCGAAGCCGCCCATCGCGAAGCCACCGAAGAAGACAAGGCCGCCTTCGCGCAGCTCACCAAGATCTACGAGCAGGTCTGACGCCGCAGCGTCATTCAGACGAACACGTTAGTGAAGCCCGGGAGCCTGAGCCGTCCGGGCTTTGTTGTTTTCGGGGTTCCGTGCCGGGCGCGCCTGCGGCAAGGCTTCAAATGCCCGCGACAAGCGCGCTTGCAATCATGGCGGGCAACAGATTGACGCACACGGCACGACGACCGATTGACGACCGATTGACGACCGGATTGAAGACGAATTCCACGACCGACCGCCGATTCCTATTCACCCGTCTTTGTCAGAGCCTTGGCGTACGCCGGTCTCGGAGAATCGGCCGCCGGACTTCTCCGGCGGCTTTCCCTTCGAGACGATTTCACGATGCGGCAACGCTGCCCGCCAACATTCGGGCGGCGTGCAGCCGCAAGGCGACGTTCGCGGTGTCTGCTTTCGGGCGCCCAATCATCAGGGCTTGGCCGGGAAAAGATAATCGGCGCTCATCTTGAGGTAGTCGACGCCGCCCAAGCCCGGATATGCTCCCTGCATCTTGGCGATGAAGCCATCGGCAGTCTTTTCCGAATCAGCAGCGGCGAGAACGACTTTCAGATACCTGATCTTGGCTTCCACGGCGGATGCATCCTCCGGACCATGATGCGCCGTGAAGACATGGCTGACGCCTTCGCCGCGATAGCCTTCGAACTGGCTGAACAGATTGGCGGCGTGTTCCCTGCTGCCAACGATGGAATGCACGTCGCCGCCCAGCATGTGGCGCAGGGCGCACTTGTAGGCCGGAAGCACGACCGCATAGCCGTCGCCGTCGGGCCTGACGTCCACCTCGAGACCGGCCACGTCCTGACGGCCAATGCCGAGTTCATGCGACGGCGTCACCAACACATTCAGAAAGTCGGGGCCGAAAACGCCGGCCAACCGATCGCTCAAGGCCTTTGAACTGCCGTTGGCAAGCGCCTTGGCGGCCGCCTTTGTCGCATACGAAGGAATCTTGGACTTGGCGCCATCCTCGGTCACGCCCGCATGGTTCGAGACAAACTGAGCAAGGACCTGCTTGCCCAGACCGTTGATGTAGCGGTTCCAGGCCTCGGCATCCGTCCGGAAGGCGGGCATATCGAAAACGTAAACGCCCTTCGCCGTTTCGACAGCGTTGACCACGTCGCCGGGCGGATCATTCGTAATGAAGCTGTGAACGACGGCATCCTTGCCGACGACCGTATCAACAACCCTGCCCTTGCCGAGCTGCTGAGCTCCACAAGCGCCTGACGCCAAAAGCAAAGCCGCCACCGCCGTCGAAATCATCGAAACTTTGTAATTCATGGTTTTCTCCTCCTTACAGAGAAACAGTTTGGCCGGTCAGCAGACGCCCCGCCACATAGCCTGAGGTATGAGCGAAACCGCATGCGTTTCCGCCGAGATAATGTTCGCCGTGCACGCCGCCCACGACTTCGCCGGCCGCGTGGAGACCTTCGATCGGACGATCATCCCAGCCGAGCACCTGAAGACGTTCGTTGACGCGAAGACCGCCCATGGAGAGGCAAACCCACAGATTGATGCGCACGACGATCCAAGGGCCCTTGATCAGCGGTTCTGCGAAAGCGGATCTTCCAAAAGAAGCATCCTTCTTCTGCCTGACGGCTTCATTCCATTCGGCCACGGTCTTTTCTAGCGTCTCGGCATTGACGCCCACAGCCTTTGCGGCATCGGCGAGCTTGTCGGCGGAGGCTGCCGGGCCGTGTTCCTTGAGAAGCGCCTCCCATTGCGGCCGCTTCCACTGCCGACTGCTCAAAAGAGCACCGAACGGATACTTCTTCGCAGTTTTTTCGAAGACATCCCTGGTCATCACGGCGTACATGGCGGCTCCGGTATTGCGCTTCATGAGGGGGGAGATCTGCGTTGGCGCGAGCGTTTCATTGACGAAACGACGCCCTTCGGCATCGACCAGAATGGCGCCGTGCTCAACGAAGTATTGATAGCGAAACTGAGGACCGCGGCCCGGGCCGATCGTCAGCGCATAGGGATATTCGGCGAAGAACGACATGTGCGTGATCGGCACGCCGAGATCGCGAACTGCGATTCGAATCGCGGCACCGTCATTGCTGCCGCCTCCGATGGTGACGGCATCGGAAAGAGCCGGAGACCATTTGGCAACCTCGGCCGCCCTGCCCGTCACGCCGCCCGTCGCCATGACAACGCCCTTGCGCGCATGAACGCGGATGCGCTTCGCGGCATTGCCGCATTCAACGCCGGCAACACGACCATTCTTGTCCCTCACGAATGCAAGAAGGCCGCAGTCATGTTCTATCTTGAGACCGCGAGAGGCCGCTTCACGGACGAGTACGTCGATGTAGTCCTTGCCGTTGAAGGTATCCTGGCGCACGGTTCTCGGAATGTCATGGCCGACATACGGCTGCCAGAAGCCGTGCGCAAGACCGTGATCCTGAAGCCAGTCGAACGCCGCACCGGAATTCCTCGCATAGGTCATGACGGGAGCCTTGAGCGACATGCCGGCACCGTAGCGCATGATGTTGGCCGCGAACTCTTCGGGCGAATCCTTGACGCCCTGGCTGATTTGAACCTTTGAATTGCAGGCGGCAAAGCAGCCTCCGTTGAGACGCGTGGAAGTGTGGTAGGGACTCGTGCCCTTGTCGAAGATGCGCACGGATGCGCCGCCGTCAGCCGCCTGAATGGCCGCCATAAGACCGGCGGCGCCGCAACCGAGCACAACAACGTCACAGGCGTCGTCCCACTTGCCGGATTCTGCAGCCGAAGCGGCTCCCAAAGCAGCCAGCGACGTGCCCGCCAGGGTCGACTTGAGAAAGATTCTGCGGTTGAGCATCATGTCCGTCTCCTTACTTCATTTGAGTTCCCGGGCCTGAAAACCCGTGGCAGTCGTTGCAGATAAAGCGGCTTTTCCCGTGAATGGCATGACAGGACGTGCAGCTTTCATCCTCACGATGGGATGCGTGCGGATTGAATGCAGGATTCAGTTTTTCGGTTCGTTGGGCAAGCGCCGTGCGGGAGGCGTGGCACTTCAGACAGTCCTGATCCGAAGGCACCGACGCAACGCCCGCAGCGTGGCAGCTTGAGCATTCGAGAGCGGCATGAGGCCCTTTGGCGGGACCTTGAGCCTGCGCCAGAGGACTGGCCAGGCAGGCCGCCAGGCCGACCCACAAAAGCAGTGGTTGAAGGTTCATGTTTTATCTCCTTTTAGAATGGGGTACCCTATACTATCCGTTTACAATCTGAAGAAAAACACAGCAATGGTTGACTAACTTTCAACCACAAGTTGTCAATTCGGAGAAGCTTATGGATCTCTTCAATGCCATGCGCATTTTTTCAAGCGTTGTGGAATGCGGCTCGTTCAGCGCTGCCGCGGCCAAGCTCGACATGTCGCCGCAGAATGTAGCCAAGACCATCGCCCAGCTTGAAAAGGAGCTCGGCATGCGTCTCATCTCCCGCAGCACAAGATCGCACACGCTGACGGACGCGGGCCGGATCTACCTGGACAAGGCGCAGGCCATTCTCGAAGCCGTTGCGGAAGCGGACGCTCTTGTGTCGAACTTTCATTCCGAGCCCGCAGGCACCTTGAAGGTGGCCGTCTACAACACGTTCGGCATCTACGCCTTGTCGAAGGTGCTTCCCTATTGGCTCACGGCCAATCCCAAGGTCGACCTCCGGCTTTCCGTCACGAACCGCAGAGTTGACCTGATCGAAGAAGGCTACGATCTGGCCATTGTCGACGAACCTCTTGAAGGCGGAAGCTTGATCTGCAGGCCCATCACGCCCATTCGCATCATTCTGGCCGCTTCGCCCGCCTATCTCGAAAAGAGAGGCACGCCTCAAGCACCGGATGATCTTCTCCGGCATGAGCTTCTCATGCGTCCCGACCAGCGCACATGGCGGTTTCTCGATCACGATCAATCGCCCATAGACATTCATCCCGCGATGAAATACGTTTCCGACAACTGCCAGATTTCGGCCGAAATGGCCGTTGCCGGACTCGGCATTACCAAACAGCCGTACTTCAGGCTCAAGAGTCTTTTGAATGACGGCGCCTTGGTTGAAGTACTTCCCCGTTATCCGATTCCGTGCAAAACACTCTGCGCCATCTTTCCTCATCGCCGGCTGATGCCTTTGAAGGTCAGAAGCTTCATCAATTTCCTGAATGACACCTTCGGCCGGACGCCGCTCTGAGGGCTGTCGTGCGCCGGCAAGGCGCTCGAGCCTGTTGCCTCCCCTGCACCCGCCGACTCGCGGATGAGTCATGCCTGCGCGCGGACTGTCCGCAGGCTCTCGTTTTACGAAAAGCCCGGGCGCCTTTCGCCCAACCAGGGACACGTCCCGCGAAGCGCCTCGAAGACGTCGCGGCTCACGCGCACCGGGCCGTCAATCGGCCCCGCCGCATGGAGCCTCACGCCGACCGGGTCGCCGCCGGGCTCTGGAATTGGGGCGCTCAGGCATTCGCCGCCGCTCTCGAACGTAAGAAGAGCGCCCTCCGACGCCATCAGATAAATCATGTTTTCGGGCGAAACGTCAAACCTCAGCCCGTTTTTCATTCCGCTTGCCCGAAGCGAGAGCGGATGCGTCTTCACGCCGTCCCCATCCTCATGCACGAGCTTCACGGCAACCTTGCCGCGCAGGAGGCGCGCTGCGCCGAACGTCCGCCCGAAGCGCATCAGCAGGCGAGGCTCGGGACTGAGCGCGTAGGCGAGCGAAATCTGCATGCCGCCGGGCGCCGCAAGCTCGGCCTCCTTTGGACCGAGCACCGTTCGCATCGAAACGCAGGCCCGAACGTTCTTGGGGACCCCGACGCCCGTCAAGGGCACAAGCTTCGAATCTTCAGGCTCTCCGCCGCGCACGATCCATCCGATGCGGCACGGACCCGAATCCGGATCCGCCACCGCCACCGAAGCTCGCAGGCAGTCCGCCAACATGTCGGCGAGAAGCACCG
>CABUOH010000079.1 GCA_902493085.1 uncultured Sutterella sp.
CCCTGATCGCATTCGGACGCGGAGAACTCTTCGGCGTGGGCCTCGGCGGCTCGGTCGAGAAGCTCTACTACCTTCCCGAGGCGCACACCGACTTCATCATGGCGGTGATCGCCGAGGAGACGGGCTTCGTGGGCGTCTGCCTCGTTCTCTTCATTTACTATTGGCTTATTAGGCATGCGTTCGAGATCGGGCGCGTGTCGATCAAATTGGAACGATTCTTTCAGGGTCTTCTTGCGCAGGGCATCGGTGTTTGGATCGGCGTGCAGGTTTTCATCAACGTGGGCGTGGCTTCGGGGCTGTTGCCGACGAAGGGCCTGACGCTTCCCTTCGTGAGCTTCGGGGGCAGCGCCTTGCTCTCAGGGCTCATTGCCATCGGACTGCTGTTGCGGGTGGATCGGGAAAACAGAATGTTGATGCGCGGAGGTCAGGTGTGAACAAGGATTCAAAACATTTGGTGATTCTGGCGGCCGGCACGGGCGGCCACGTCATGCCCGGCCTTGCCGTGGCGAAGGTCATGGCCGGCAGAGGCTGGAAGATTTCCTGGGTCGGCACGGTCGCCGGCATGGAGCGCGGCCTCGTTGAGCGCCACGGCATTCCGTTTTATGCCCTGGACTTTCAGGGCGTGCGCGGCCGCGGACCGCTCGGCGCGATCAAAGGCGGCTTCAAGCTGATCGGCGCATTCTTTGAATCGATGAAGCTTCTCGATGAGCTCAAGCCTGATGCCGTCTTTTCGACGGGCGGCTATGTTGCCGTGCCGTTCGGCTTCGCCGCTCATCGCCGGAAGCTTCCGCTCGTGATGATGAACTGCGACGCGGACCTGCTGATGTCGACCAATACGCTGCTGCCCTTCTGCGATGCACTCGCCTGCGGCTTTGCCGGCGGCGCGCGAACCTTTGCGAAGGAAAAGGGCCGCACGACGGGCAATCCCGTCCGCGAGGAGATCGTGGCGGTTTCGCCTCCCCAGGACCGCATGGCGGACCGCACGGGACCGCTTCGAGTCTTCATTTTCGGAGGCAGCCTCGGCGCTCAGGTCTTCAACGACAACATGCCGGCCGTCATTGCCGCCATGGCGCCGGAGGAGCGTCCGTTCATCGTGCATCAGACCGGCAGGGATCGGGACGCGCCCGTGCGCGAAGCCTATGAAAAACTGGGCGTCAAGGCCGAGGTTGTTCCCTTCATCAACGACATGGCGGCGCGATATGAGGACTGCGACGTGGTGATCTGCCGCGCGGGCGCAACGAGCGTCTCCGAACTCTGCGCCGCGGGCGTGGCGAGCATACTCGTTCCGTTTGTCGCCAAGACGACGGCGCACCAGACCGGCAATGCCAGGTACATGGTTGAGCGTCATGCCGCGATCATGGTGCCGCAGACTGAATTTACGGTCGAGCGCATGGCCGAGCTCATCTCGGGGCTCACGAGGGATCATCTGCTTGAGCTTGCAAAGAACGCCCGCGCAACGGCGCGTCCGCAGGCTGCGGAGGCCGTGGCAAACCTCATCGTTGAAACCGTTGCACGCAAGACGGGCGCGCAGGCCGTCAAGTAAAGCCAGTAAAGCCGAATAAAGGATTGACGGGCGGCCTCTCTCTTTGCCGCCCACTGAGGAGATTCAAGCGTGAAGTTTTTGGTCAACCACCTGCATTTTGTCGGCATCGGCGGTGCGGGCATGAGCGGCATCGCGGAAGTGATGCTCAATCTGGGCTACGTCGTGAGCGGTTCGGACCTGGCGAAAAGCGCCGTGACCGAGCGCCTGCAGTCGCTTGGCGCGCGCGTCTTTTGCGGCCACGACAAGAAGCACATCCGCGGGGCGGACGCCGTGGTGATTTCGTCGGCTGTGCATGAGGACAATCCGGAGGTCGTCGCCGCGCGAGAACTGGGCATTCCCGTTGTTCCGCGCGCCGTCATGCTCGCCGAGTTGATGCGCCTTCGCCGCGGCATCGCCATTGCGGGTGCGCACGGCAAGACCACGACGACCTCTCTCACCGCGTCTCTGCTTGCCTCGGGCGGTCTGGATCCGACCTTCGTGATCGGCGGCCGGCTCAACAGCGCGGGCGCTAACGCCAGACTCGGCACGGGCGAGTTTCTCGTCGCCGAGGCGGATGAGTCCGATGCGTCGTTCCTGAACCTGACGCCCGTGATCTCGGCCGTTACCAACATCGACGAAGACCACATGGACACGTACGGCCACAGTTTCGAGAATCTGAAGTCGGCCTTCGTGGACTTTCTGGAACGACTGCCGTTTTACGGGGTGGCGGTGCTGTGCGCCGACGATGAGCACGTGCTTGAGATTCGTCCGCGCGTGACGAAGCCTGTGATCCTCTACGGCCTTTCGTCCGACGCCCAGGTGCGCGCGGTCGATGTTCGTGCCGTCGGCGCACAGATGGCCTTCACGGTGCTGAGGCCCGATCATCCGCCCCTGCCCGTCGTGCTCAACTTGCCCGGTGTCCACAATGTGAGAAACGCGCTTGCCGCCGTGGCCATCGCTACGGTGGTCGGCGTTTCCGACGAGGCAATCGTGCGCGGGCTTGCGGAATTCCGCGGCGTCGGGCGTCGCTTCACGCAGTACGGCGAACTGCCCGTGCGTGCGTCCGACGGCAGCGTGTCGGGCTGCTTCAGGCTCATTGACGACTATGGCCATCATCCGCACGAAATGGCGGCGACGCTTGCCGCCGTGCGGGGTGCGTGGCCCGGAAAGCGCGTCATCGTCGCTTTTCAGCCGCACCGCTACACGCGAACGCGAGACTGCTTCGACATGTTCGTCGACGTCCTCAAGGACATCGACGGACTCGTGCTCGCGGAGGTCTACCCGGCCGGAGAGGCGCCGATTGCGGGTGCGGACAGCGAGCACCTTGCGGCGGCCATCGCCTCGAAGGGCTTTCATCGACCGGTGGTCGTGCCGGTTGAAGGCGTCGCCGACGCCATTGCCGCCATGGTGCGCGACGGGGACGTCGTCGTCACGATGGGAGCGGGGTCGATAGGGCGCGTGGCGCCGGGCATGGTCGAATGCGCAAAGTGATGCAAGGGATCGTCTGAAACGGAAATAGCAAAAGGATTGTGTTAAAGATGGAAAACTATGGTCGTGTCGTCCTGCTGATGGGCGGCGTCTCCTCCGAGCGCGAGGTCTCTCTGATGTCGGGCGAGGGCGTCTATGAGGCGCTTTTGTCAAAGGGCGTAGACGTCGTCAAGTTTGATCCGAAGACCGATGGTCTTGAAAAGCTTGAAAAGGGCGATATAGTTTTCATAAAGGACGGCGACTCGTTGCACGGCCGGCTCGGCGAGGACGGCACCATTCAGGGCGTGCTCAACTATCTCGGGATTCCGTACACGGGACCCGGCGTGACGGCCAGCGCCATGGCGATCGACAAGGATTTGACGAAGCGAGTGTGGAAAAGCGCGGGCATTCCGGTGCCCGAAGGCGTCATGATCGATCCGAAGGCGGACGATGCCGTGCTTGAGAGTGCCATTGAACGTCTCGGCGCGACGGGGCTCGTGGTCAAGCCTGCGCATGACGGTTCTTCGATCGGCGTGACCAAGCTTGCCCGGCCGAGCATCGAAGCGCTCCGCAAGGCGCTCGAAGATGCTGCCGGCGCTCGCGGCGACGAGGTGCTCGTGGAGGAATACATTCACGGGCGCGAGTTCACGATCGCGGTGCTGGACGGCCGAGCGCTCCCCGTGATTGAGATTCGTGCGCCTGAAGGTGACTACGACTTCAACAACAAGTACTACACCGACACCGTGCAGTACGACTGCCCTGCAAGTCTCGCTGAAGAGGAGGCCGGCATGCTCGGCGAACTCTGCGAGCGGGCGTTTGCTGTCGTGGGCGCCCGAGGTTGGTCCCGCATCGATGCGCTTCAGCGCGCCGACGGCTCCTTTGCACTTCTTGAAATCAATACGTCGCCCGGCATGACGCCGCATTCGCTCGTGCCGATGGCGGCGCGTGCGGTCGGCATGGATTATGCCGATTTGTGCCTGAAGGTGCTTTCGCTTGCCCGCTGCGACTGACGCGTGCGGCAGGAATTGACGAGAGACGGAGAACCGTCGGATGAAGGTCGAGCGTACCGAAACTCCACCCGTGACCGCTGAGCCAGAGGAGGTGCTCGAGCGCCGCGCGCATGCGCGTGCTCAGGCGCAGGCCCGCGAGGCGCGCCGAGCCAATCTTCGCTTTTGGGTGAAGGCGGTAGGCGGCCTGGCGGCCGCGGCCGTGCTGGTGCTCGGGGTGGAACGTGCGGCCGATGCGGTTGTGCGCCTGCCGCTCTTTGACTTTTCGACGCTTGAGGTCGAGGGAGACCTGACGCGCGTTCCCGTCGATCGCATCAAGCAGGCTGTCGAACCGGTCATACGCGGAAACTTCTTCACGGAGGATCTTGACGGCGTGCGGCGGGCGGCCGAGTCGGTGCCTTGGGTGAAGCGTGCCGTGGTGAGAAGAGTGTGGCCCGACGGCCTTCGCGTGGTCGTGGACACCTACAGCGCCTTTGCGCTTTACGAAGACGGACGTCTGGTGGATCCGGACGGCGTGCTCTTCTCGGCGAATCCGGACGAACGGGACAATCCATCCGAGGCGCTTCCCAACTTTTATGGCCCGGCGGGACAAACGGTTCAGATTGCCCGGTACTATCGGGAGTTCTCTCGAGCGCTGCGTTCGATCGGTGCAACGGTGACGGACGTCACCTGCAGCGATCGAGGCGGCTGGAGCTTTGTGATGGCTTCGGACGACATTCCGCCCACGCGCGTGGAACTTGGCCGGGAGGACGGCGGAGCAAGCGTCGTGGCGAAGGTTGCCGATCTTGCCGCCGCCTATCCGAGAGTGGTTGAGCTGATGGATGGTCCGCCTGCCTCCATCGATCTTCGTTATGACAGGGCGTTTGCGGCCACGCTTCCCGACCGCGAAGCCATTCGTAAACTGCGGGAAGCTGAAATAACAACGGATACGGATGTTCCGGATGAAGAGTCCGGAGCTGCACGGCACGATGAACAACCCGAATGATTATCTTGTAGGTCTCGACATCGGCTCCCACAAGGTGCTGTGCGTCGTGGCGCTCCCGTCGCCGAAGGAAGCGGGAAAGTATCGCATTTGCGGCTACAGCTATAGGGACTCGCTGGGCGTGCGCAAAGGCATCGTGACGGATCTCAATGCTGCCGTTGACGACATCAAGACGGCGGTGCGCGAGGCGCGCTCTTCGGGCAACCTTCCGGAGCTCACGAACGCGTGGGTTGCGATCGGCGGCTCTACGCTGACGAGTGAAAACTGCATAGGGACGGCCATCGTGCGCGGCAATGAAGTGAAGCCTGCGGACGTGGAGGCGGCCGACATCAATGCGCGCGAGCACGGCCGTCGTCAGGGCAAGCAGCTCATCAAGATGATCCCGCAGGGCTACACGTGCGGCGACACGCACACGTTCACGCCGGTCGGTCTCGTGGGGGAAAAGCTGACGGCCTACTACCATTCCGTCTACGCTTCGGTTAAGAACGCCGAAAACATGAAGCGCAGCCTGCTGAGGTCGGGCATCGACCTTGCAGGGTACGAGCCGCATCCGATTGCGGCCGCGCTCTCCGTGACGCAGGAGGCTGATCATTACGTCGGCGCGCTCGTCATCGACATGGGAGCGGAAACGACGTCCATGACGCTCGTGTACGAGCATCAGACGCTGCTGACGCTCGTGCGCCCCTTTGGTTCGGAATTCTTCACCCGCGATCTCAGCGCGATCTTCGGACTGACGCTTGCGCAGGCGGAGGAAGTCAAGATCCGGTTCGGGAGCTGCAGCTCGGCCGGCGTGCTGCCAGGCGAAAGCGTGCGTCCCTCAATCGAGGAGGGACGCGGCAGTCCGCTTTGTTCCCGCAGTCTGATCGTGCAGACGCTCCATGAACGTGCGCGCGAGCTTTTCCGCATCTACCGCGACGTCGTGGAGAAGGCCGGCTGCCTTGACAAGGTCAATGTCGTGATCATCACCGGCGGCGGAGCCAATCTGCGCGCAATCGACGAGGTCGCGCGAAGCGTATTCGGCGTTCCCGCCCGCATAGGCGTTCCGCTTTGCTTTGACGAGAAGAAC
>CABUOH010000080.1 GCA_902493085.1 uncultured Sutterella sp.
GACGCTCGCTTCCGCGGCCGAGGCGGCCGGCATGACCGAGGACGAGCTTCGCGACGTCAACGGCATTCCCAAGGGACGGCGCGTTCTGTCCAATTCCACGCTTCTTGTGCGCGCCAACGCCGACGAGCAGACGGACATTGCGGCCGAGACGGCCGATGCAAAGCTTCGGCTCTCTCCGCTCACCACCTGGAGGCGCGTAACCTACCGCGTGCGCAAGGGCGATACGCTTTCGGGCATCGCGCGGCGATGGCACATCACGAAGAAGTCCATCGTTCAGGCCAATCGTCTGCGCTCGCAGAACATCCGCGTAGGCCAGCGCCTGATCCTGACCGTGCCCAATGTCGAGCGCGCGCCGATTCGCACCGTGAGCACGGGAAGCGGCACCAAGCATGTCATTCATGCCGTGAGAGCGGGCGAAACATTGGGCGGCATTGCTCGCCGCTACGACGTTTCGACGAGCGCGCTGCGCGCAACGAACCGCATCAGCGGCAACACCATCAGGGCGGGCCAGCGACTTCGCATCCCGACCTCGGCCTCGGTTGAGGAGTCTGATGTTCGCGTCCACGTCGTGCGAAAAGGCGATACGCTCTCCGAAATTGCAGATCGCTACAACGTGTCCGTGGTTCGTCTAAAGCGTGCCAACCGCATGACGGGCAACGCGCTCAGAGTGGGACAAAAGCTTGAGATTCCGACGGGGAACGAGCCCAAGGCTCCCGCCGTGCAGCCGAGCCGCTCGGGCGAGGCGCCCGAAGCCGGCATCTACCGCGTGAAGGCCGGCGATTCGCTCTATGAAATCGCAGGGCGCTTCGGCGTTTCCGTCAACGCCCTCAAGGCCGTGAACGGCCTCTCGGGGTCAACCCTTCGCGTGGGGCAAAAGCTTGTGATTCCGGCGACGGCCAAGAAGCAGCCCTCCCGGGCGGACGCACAGCCTGCAGGCACCGAAGGCGCCCAGGACACGGTTTACCGCGTGAGGTCGGGCGACACGCTCTCGAGCATTGCGGCCCGTTTCGGGACGTCGGTGCGGACTTTGAAGAATTTGAACGGCCTTCGCTCCAACAGGCTCAAGGTCGGACAGCGCATCAAGCTGCCGTAGGCGCGGGCTGAACGGCCTACCCAACGCATGGGAGGGCGCACGGCTATCCGTGTTGCCCGAAAGTCCCTACAATAAGCGCACTCCCGTTCCGGACAAGAGATGCCGGAACCGATGCTTGAAACCCGCCGGGTGTTCCGTCAATGGAACCCGGCCCAGATGAAGTGAGACTGAATATGGGATTTCTGAACGGCAAGAAGCTTCTGATCACGGGCGTGATCTCCAATCGCTCGATTGCCTACGGCATTGCCAAGGCCTGCCGCCGCGAAGGTGCCGAACTGGCCTTCACGTATGCCAACGAACGCTATCGCGAGCGCATTGAGGGGCTGGCCGCCGACTTTGACAGCAAGCTCGTCTACCGCATGGACGTCGGAAGCGATGAGGATATTGCCGCGGTCGTGTCGGAACTCGGCAAGGTCTGGGGCGGGCTCGACGGCTTCGTGCACTCGATCGGCTTCGCGCCGCGCGAGGCCATTGCGGGCGACTTCCTTGAAGGCCTTTCGCGCGAATCCTTCAAGATCGCCATGGACATCTCCGCCTATTCCTATCCTGCGATGGCCAAGGCCTTCCTGCCGCTCATGAAGGGACGCCAGGCCTCCGTGCTCACGCTCACCTATCTCGGCAGCGAACGCGTCGTGCCCAATTACAACACGATGGGCCTTGCCAAGGCCGCGCTCGAATCGAGCACGCGCTACCTTGCCGCGAGCCTCGGCAAGGAAGGCATTCGCGCAAACGCCATCTCCGCCGGTCCCATCAAGACGCTCGCCGCCTCCGGCATCCAGGATTTCGGCAAGCTTTTGCATGTGATGGAGCAGGCTGCTCCGCTCGGGCGCACGGTGACGACCGAGGAAGTCGGCAATACCGCCGCCTTCCTTCTTTCGGATCTTGCCAGCGGCCTCACCGGCGACGTCGTCTATGTCGACGCGGGCTTCCATGCCATGGGGGCTGCGATGATTGAAGTGGAAAAGTAACCTCCACGCTTCCAGACGCCGTGAAGCGGGAATCGATTCCGAGTCGGTTCCCGTTTTTTGCGCTTTCTTTTCGAACACCTGCAGAGGTATAGTGCTTCTGATCGCGGTTCAAATTCACGCATTTCCATGCCCATGACATCTGCATTCAAGAAAGTTGCGGTTTTCGTCAAGCCGACCGAAATCATGGTCGTGCCGCTTCAGGCGCTGATCAAGGTGATCGAGGCCTGCGGTGCGCAGGTCTTCCTGTGCGAGCGCAGCGCCGCCTCCCTGAAGGGGCGGAGCAACCGACCGGGATATGCCCGAGCAGAGCTCGGAGCCATGTGTGATCTTGCGATTGTCTTGGGCGGCGACGGCACGATGCTGGGGGTTGCCCGCGATCTTGCGGGATTCGACATTCCGATCATCGGCGTCAATGCGGGGCGTCTCGGCTTCATCACGGACATCGTGCTTGAGGACATGGAGAGAACTCTGCCGCAGGTGCTCGCCGGCCGCTACACGCGCGACGTGCGCCGCATGCTTGCGGGCGAAGTCGTGCGGCACGGGAAGTCGATCTTCTCCGGCATCGCCGTCAACGACGTAGGCATCAGTCACGGCCGTGCGGGCGGCATGGTTGAATTCGTGATCTATGTGAACGGCCAGCAGATGTCGAGCCAGTCGGCCGACGGCATCATCTGCTCGACGTCGACGGGATCCACCGCCTATTCGCTTGCGGCGGGCGGCCCGATTCTGCATCCGTCCCTTCAGGGACTGTGCCTCGTGCCCGTCGCACCGCACACGCTCTCCAACCGTCCCATCGTGCTTCCCGCCGGGGTGGCGATCGACATTGAGCTCACCAATGCGCGCGATGCCGTCGCCTATTGCGACATGCAGGAATTCTGCGACGTGCAGCCCGGCGACGTGCTCAAGATCCGTCCGACCGAGATGACCATGACGATGCTTCATCCTGCCGGTTACGACTACTTTGATCTTCTGCGCCGCAAGCTGAGGTGGAACTTCATGCCGACAAGCGTGAAGAGGCGCACGAGTTTGCCGGGAAGCTGATAGAGTAGCTCCTTCAATACTGCTTCCGGAGAGACGCATTCATGCTGGCCGCCTTAAGCCTTAGAGACTTTGTGATCGTCGAGTCCCTGAGCCTGGACGTTCGTCGGGGCTTTACCGTTCTGACGGGTGAAACCGGGGCGGGCAAGTCCATTCTCATTGATGCGCTGCAGCTTATTCTCGGCGGGCGGGCGGACGCAGGCGTCGTACGGGAAGGCGCTGAACGCACGAACATCGTGGCGGAGTTTCTGCCGTCCGAGAGTGCCCGCCGATGGCTTGCGACCAACGAGCTCGAAACGGGCGACGACATGCTGATGATTCGCCGCACGGTGGACGTCAAGGGACGTTCCCGAGCTTGGGTGAACGGTGTCTCCGTGGCTGCTTCTCAGCTGAGGGAGCTCGGCGAAACGCTCATTGACGTTCACGGACAGCACGCCCACCAGTCGCTTTTGAAGCCTGCTTATCAGCTCAAGCTTCTCGACGACCATGCGGGCACTTCTGCTGAACTTGCCGCCGTCAGGGAAGCCTTTAGCGCTTGGCAGAAAGCTCGCCGTGCGCTTGATGATGCGACGGCCAATGCCGATGCCATTGCCGAAAAAGCCGAAAGGCTCGCTTGGATGATCGAGGATCTGGAGGCTCTCTCGCCCCGTGAGGGCGAGTGGGAGGAGCTCAATGCCGATCATCGCCGTCTTTCTCACGGCGTTGCCATTGCCGAAGGCTTGAATGAGGTGCTCGGCACCCTGACGGAAAACGGCGAGTCCGCCTCCGCCATGCTGTCTTCGGCTCATGCCAAACTTTCTTCGCTGAGCCGCTACGACGAAAAGCTCTCAGCGGTGGCGGAAACGCTTGCAACGGGCATGGATCTCATTGAAGAGGCGGCGCGCGATGCCGCCCGTTATCTGGACCGGTCCGATCTCGACGGCGAACGCTTTGCCGAAGTTGACCGTCGAGTGTCTCATTACTACGAGCTTGCTCGAAAGTTCCGTACCGAACCTGAGGGTTTGCCTCGGCTGCTGGAGGAAAGCCGGGTGGAACTCAAGACGCTGACGGGAGCCAAGGACGTGGAGGCGCTGAGAAAGGCTGAAGCTTCGGCGCGAGGAACGTATGATGCAGCCGCCGCAAAGCTCTCGGAAGCTCGCAGGCACGGCGCGCTGGCACTTGGCGAGGCCGTGACGGCGCAGATGCAGCGTCTGGCGATGAAGGGGGCGCGCCTTGAAATTGCGTTGGTCAATCAAGCGCCGAGCGCTTCGGGATCGGAGCATTGCGAATTTCTGATCGCCGGACATGCCGGCGTTCAGACAAGGCCCCTTATCAAGGTGGCTTCGGGCGGCGACCTGGCACGCATCAGTCTGGCCATTGCCGTCATCACGGCGGCGGCCATGCCGGTGCCTACGCTCATTTTCGACGAAGTGGACAGCGGCATCGGGGGCGCAACGGCAGAGGTGGTGGGACAGCTTCTGCACAAGCTTGGCGAAAGCCGTCAGGTTCTGTGCGTGACGCACCTTCCGCAGGTGGCCGCCTGCGGCGACAACCATTGGCGCGTGGAAAAGCAGTTTACGGGCGAGACGACTCTGAGCAGTCTGCGTGTTCTGTCGGCACGGGAGCGCGTGGAGGAGGTGGCCCGCATGTTGGCCGGCATTTCCATTTCCGACAATACGCGTGCCGTGGCGCAGGAAATGCTGCGTGGAGGCGGACATGAATCCTGAAGCACGTTTGTCGGCAGTTGTGCTGACCAAAAACAGTTCGGCGTTGTTGGAAAAGTGCCTGCAATCCCTGAAGTTTGCCGATGAGCTGATCATCATTGACGATTTCAGTACGGACGAGACCGCTGATATTGCATCGCGTTGCGGTGCCAAGGTGATCAGGCATGCCATGGACGGAGACTTTGCGGCTCAGCGTCGATTCGGAATCGCACAATGCAATGGGGATTGGGTCCTGTTCATCGACTCCGATGAATTTGTGACGGACGAGCTCGCGGAGGACATTCGTCGTGCTCTGAGTTGCGGAGAAAAGGCCGCATATTTCCTCAAGCGCGAAAATCGGTTCCCGCATTACGACATTACGCACGGCTCCATGCGAAGCGATCGTGTTCTTCGTCTCTTTCCAAAGGAGGGGCTAGAGGTCGAGGGGCGCGTGCATGAGAAGCTTGTCAGCCCTTTTGCTCAGAAGAATCTTCAGGGTGTTTTGCTGCATCAGCCGTATGACAACTGGAGCGCCACCATTCGAAAGCTTGATGTCTACACCGATTATCTTGCTGTTCAGCAAGTTGAAAAAGGCAGAAAGACCGGTTTTTTTGCGGGCGTCTTCATCAAGCCGACCTGGGCTTTTATAAAGGTCTATTTCTTCAATAGGGGCTTTCTGGACGGACGCATGGGCGTGATGTTCTCTGTGCATCATGCATACTATACGTTCATGAAGTATGCCAAATATTACTTATTGAACAATAGTCAGGGAAAATTTTGAAATGGTCGAGCCGTATCGTTTGGGACCGGGAATCGGCATCTATCTGACAGGGCAAGTGTAGCATTTCGTCTTCCAAAAGGATTTTACTATGCTGAGATTAGTCATCAATCTTGACCGATCACCAGAAAGGCTACAAAGAATTACAACAGCGCTTAAGACTTTTGACTTGGAATTTTCAAGGGTTAGGGCTGTCGACGGCAAGCTCTTGACCAATGAGGAGGTCTGTCAATGGACACTTTCCAAACCTCAGCGTCACTTGTTTTTTCGCGATCTTACTCTGACAGAGATTGGATGCTGTCTGAGTCATCGAAAGTGTTGGCAGAAGCTCGTAGATAGTTCTGATGAGTGGGCGTTGGTGCTTGAGGACGACTGCATTTTTTCCGAACGAGTGCAGTCGTTTATCGCAAGTGAGAAATGGATCCCGAGAGCGTCAGAAATTTTGTGTCCATGGGATAATCGGAGCCCGCCAATCGGGTGC
>CABUOH010000081.1 GCA_902493085.1 uncultured Sutterella sp.
TCTTGAGGCGCTCCGTTAGCGGGCTTTGCCCCCTCTTTTGAGGGAGACGGGAAAACCCGCCGTCGAGCGTCCCCCTTCAAAGCGCCTCTAAGCCCCCTCGCACTACGCACCTTCGAAAAGGCGCGTGAGGTCGTTGTTCATCGCAAAGACGAAGATGAGGAGCATGAAAAGAATGCCGGCCTTGCCGATCCACTCCTTCGTCTTGGGGGAGAAGTCGCGCCGGCGCAGGCCCTCGAGCCCGAGCACCACGAGTTGTCCGCCGTCGAGCATCGGCACGGGGATGAGGTTCATGAAGCCGATGGCGATCGAGATGAGCGCAAGATATTCGAGGAAGGGCACGAAGCCGCTTCGCACGGCGTCGCCCGCCATGTCGGCAATGCCGATCGGGCCCGACAGATTCTTCGTGCTCGCTTCGCCCGTGGCCATCTGCCCCACGCCCTTGGCCTGCACGGCCGTGATGTTCTTCACCTTTCGCCAGCCCGCCGTGACCGCGTCAAGGGGCGAGAGCCTCACGACGACCATTTCGGGAAGCGCGGCGATGTTGATGCCGACGACCGTCCTGCCGTCCGACGTGACGGGCATCATCTCCACCTCGCGCACGGCTTCGGGCGCTTCAAGATGCACAACCGTCATGCGCACGGGCGAGCCCGCCGGGGTCGCGCGGATGGCCTCGACCGCTTCGTTCACCGCGCCCACCCTGTTGCCGTTGACGGCAAGAATCCGGTCGCCCGTCTTCAAGCCGGCTTTTTCAGCGGGCGAATCCTTGTGGGCCTTGGCGATGACGGGGTTCTTGAGCCACGGCACGAGACCGAGCTGCGTGATGGGGAGCTCGCGCCCCATGTCGTCGACGTTCATGTCGGCGAGCGAAAAGTGCCTCACGAAGGTTTCGCCTTCGCGCTCGAACTTGATCGGAATGTCGGCGCTGCCCGCGAGACCAAGCAGCTCGACGTTCATGTCCGTGATGCCGAGCACGGGCACGTGATCGACTTCAAGCACGCGGTCGCCCTGGCGCACGCCCTCGTTCGCCGCCTGCGTCTTGGCGGGCGGCGTGCCCATCACGGCCGCAAAGTCGGGCGTGCCGATCGCGCCCACCATCACGTAGAGGAAGAAGGCGAGCACGAAGTTCGTGGCGGGGCCCGCAAAGAGCACGAGCGCACGCTTCCAGCGGGCCTGCCGCACATAGAGGCGTGCGCGGTCCTCTTCCTTCAGGTCGCCATCCGTCTCCTCGGCCATCTGCACGTAGCCGCCCAAGGGGAGCGCCGAGAGGCAGTACTCCGTTTCGCCGCGCCTTTTGCGCCAGAGCACGGGCCCCATGCCGAAGGAAAAGCGCGTCACCTTGATGTTGAAGAACTTGGCCGTGAAGAAGTGGCCGCCTTCGTGCACGATGACGATGATGCCGATGGTGAGTAGAAAGCCGACAAGGCCCAGAAGAAAGGTCATGATTGGATCACAGATGATGAATCGGGCTCAACAAGATACACGGTTTCGCCTCTCGGCAAGGGCTCCGTCCCCGTCCTTCGGACGTTTCGTTACCCATTTTCCGGACGCTGCCGGCCTTCGCAGTTTTCAGGTCGTCTGCAGCCTCACGAGCCGTGCGAACGTGCCGTCAAGCGCCATGAGTTCGGCGTAGCTTCCCAACTCCACAATGCGGCCGTCCTTCATGACGACGATGCGGTCGACGTCCGCAATGGTCGAGAGCCTGTGCGCGACGATGAGGCAGGTGCGGCCTGCGCGAAGCCGGCCCATCGCCTCGGCGACGTGCTTTTCTGTCTTGCTGTCGAGCGCGCTCGTCGCCTCGTCCATGATGAGGATCGGCGCATTGCGAAGAAACGCCCTCGCAATCGAAATGCGTTGCTTCTGGCCGCCCGAGAAGAGGCTCCCGCCCTCGCCCGTGCGGGTGTCGAGCCCGTCGGGGAGTTCCGCCACCATGTCGGTGAGGGACGCAGCTTCAAGCGCTTCCTGAATCTGCTCGTCCGTGACGTTTTTGAGCCCGTACGTGAGGTTGTTTCTCAGCGTGTCGTCAAAGATCACGACGTCCTGCGTGACGAAGGCGATCTTGCTTCTCAGACTCCCGAGCCTGAAGTCGCGGATGTCGCGCCCGTCGATCCTGACGCTCCCCGATTCGGGCTCGATGAATCGCGGCAAGAGATTGATGAGCGTTGTCTTTCCCGACCCCGACTGTCCCACGACGGCGACGCGCTCGCCCGGCGCGACGCTCAGGGAGAAGTCCTTGACGGCGGGCTCGTCCTTGCCCGGATAACGCACGACGACATGATCAAAGTCGATGCCGCCTTCGCCCGGCCCCACTTCGAGTTCCTCGCCTTCGTCCGACTCCTGCGGCGCGTCGAGGGTCTCGAAAATGCTGCGTGCCGCCACCGAAATGCTCGCGAACGTGCCGTTGAGGCCCGAGAGATGCTGAATCGGAGCCTTCATGAGCAACAGGGCCGAGAGGAAGGTGATGAATTCGCCGATCGTGAGCATTCCCTGCTGCGCCTGAAAGAGCGCCATGGCCACCACGCAGGCGATGGCCACCATCGTGAGGAGCTGCGTCACGGGCGTCGTCACCGCGGTGAGCTTGATGTTCTTGAGGGTGAGCTTGCGGATGCGGTCGTTCACCTTTCTGAAGCGCTCCTCCTCGAAGTCGTACGTGTTGCTCACCTTGACGAGGCTTTCGGCCTCATAGGTTTCCTGCACGCGCGAAATCATGCTGCCGAGCGTTTCCTGGCTTTCCTTCACGATGCGGCGGATGCGCCGCGAAATCGTGCGGAGCGTGAGCGCGAGTCCCGGAATGATCACGAAGGTGACGAGCGTGAGCTTCCAGTCGTGCCAGAAGAGCACGCAAAGGAGCGCCGCCACCTGAACCGAATCGCGCACGAGCACGATGAAGGACTGCGCCGCGCCCGAGAGCGCCATCGTCGCCTCGTTGACGAACTTCGAGCTGATGCGTCCGGTCGTATGCTGCTGATACTCGGCTTCGGGCCAGTGCAGGATCGCATCAAAGAGCTGCGTGCGAAGCCGCACGAGCACGGCCTGGCTCACCTTGGCCATCAGGACCGTGCTCATCACGGTGCAGAAGGCAAAGGCCACCGTCACGCCCACGAGCGCGAGCGGCGCAGCCCACACAAGGCCGCCGCCTTCCTGATAAAAGCCCATGTCCGTCATTTTGCCGAGCAGCGTCGCCGTCACCGACGACATGCTCGCCGAGCCGATCAGAAAGATCACCGCAACCGCCAGACGCCACTTGTGCGGCATGAAGTACGCGTAGAGGCGAAGCAGATCCGGATCCAACTTGTCCTTCAAACTCATGCCGTCACCTCTTCTTTTCGGATCTCTTCCTTGTTTTCAATCTCGTGCTCATGGTGGCCTTCAAGCGCCTGAAGGCGGGAGAGCTCGGCAAAGAGCCCGTTGCGCTCAAGAAGCGCCTTGCGGGTGCCGACTTCCTTCACGACGCCGTCCGACATCGCGACGATCAGGTTCGCGTGCTCGATCGTCGCAAAGCGATGGGCGACCATGAAAGTCGTGCGGCCCTTCATCAGGGTCATCAGCGCGCCCTTGATTTTTTCTTCGCTCTCGCTGTCGAGCGCGCTCGTCGCCTCGTCGAGAATCAGAATCGGCGTATTGCGAAGGAACGCGCGCGCAATCGAAATGCGCTGCTTCTGCCCGCCCGAAAGCTGGCCGCCCGCCTCGCCCACGGGCGTGTCGAGCCCCTGAGGAAGCGACTTGACGAAATCGGTGAGGGCCGCCGCCTCGACGGCCCGCCAAACCTCTTCTTCCGTAGCTTCGGGCGTGCCGTACATGATGTTGTTGCGGATCGTGTCGTCAAACAAGATGACGTCCTGAGAGACGATGGCGATGTGCCGGCGCAGGGATTCGAGCGTGACCTCCTGCGTGTCGACGCCGTCGATCAGAATCCGCCCTTCGGTCGGATTCCAGAAGCGCGGGATCATGTGCACGAGCGTGCTCTTGCCCGACCCCGAGAGTCCCACGAGCGCCACGCAGTCTCCAGCCTTCACCTCGAGATTGAAGTCGTGCACCGCATCGCGCTCGGCATTGGGATAGCGAAGCGTCACGTGCTCAAAGACCACGTCGCCGCGGCATGTCGAGAGTTCGGTTTTCCCCTCATCGGGCTCGTCCTTGTCGTCGAGCGTATTGAAGATGCTCTCGGCCGCCACGGCCATCATGACGAAGCCCGAATTGACGCCCGCGAGGTTGCGCAGCGGCGGCATCAGGAGCAGGAGGGCCGCGAGGAATGTCACGAAGTCGCCCATGGTGATCTGCCCCTCGCTGATCTGGAACATCGCAAAGGCCAGCACGACGGCGACGCCCGACATAAAGATCACCTGCGTGATCGGCGTGCCCATGGAGGTCACCTTCGTCATGTCGATCATCATTCGGCTCACGCCGTCGTTGATTTGCTTGAAACGCTCGCTCTCGACGCCGTACGCGTCGGAAAGCTTGATCAGGCGGTGGCCTTCGTAGATTTCCTTCACGCGTTCGAGAATGGACGCAAAGGACGCCTGGCAGGTCTGCATGATCTTCTTCATGCGCCTGTTGATCCAGCGCAAAAGCATGATGATCATCGGCGCGATGACGAGGCTCACGATGGCGAGCATCCAGTTGTTCCAGACGAGCACGCACGTGAGCGCGAGCACCTGAACGCTGTCGCGCACGAGAATGATGCAGGACTTGCTCGCGTTCGAGAGCGCCACGTTGGCCTCGAAGATGAACTTGGAGGTCACGTTGCCCGTCGAATTCTTCTGGTACGTTTCGGCCGGCCAGCGCAGGAGCTTGTGAAAGATCTCGCCTCTGAGCTTCACGAGAACCGACTGGCTCGTCTTGCCGAGCAGATAGTTGCTCATGAACATGCTGCCGCCGTGCAGAACGGAAATCAGGATGAGCGCGATAGGCGCGGCCGTGATGATCCAGGCCTCCTGATCATAGAAGCCGACGTCGGTGAGCATGCCAAGAAGCTTGGCAATCAGGGACGATGCGGCGCCCGCGCCGATCATGAAGAAAACGGAGAGAAGAAGCTTTCCCTTATGCGGCTTCAGATAGCCGACTAGTCTTAATAAGCTGGGATTGAGCTTGGACTTTAGACGTTGAAGGAGTGGCATGCAGCGAGAGGGTCGGACCTGCGGCCCGACGCAATGGGAGGGCGCGTTCCGCCGGTCAAGGCCGGCGGAACGCCCGGGATCGTTTTTTCGTGTATGGCGCTATTGTACTTAGAGGCGACTTGAGGGCAAATCCGGAAACGCAATGTTTCCGTCTCTCTCCGTGCGACCCCCGCTCTTGAACCCTGCTCAGCGCGCCGCGATGTGCTCGAGGGTCTTCGCGCGGACGGCACGGTCCCCGGCAGCGGCGCTTCGATTATCTCCATCATGTTGCGCACCGTGGCAAAGATGTCGGTAAAGCCGATGCGCCCTTCAAGGAAGGCCTCGACCGCAATCTCGTTGGCGGCGTTGAGCACGATGGTGGCGCCGTTTTCTTGAGCCAGCGCATCATAGGCGGCCTGCAGAAGCGGGAAGGTCTTCACATCGGGCTCTTCAAAGGTGAGCCGCCCGATTTCCGAAAGGCTCAGGCGCTTGGCGCACCCATCCAGACGCTCGGGCCAGCCGAGCGAATAGGCGATCGGCGTTCTCATGTCGGCCGAGCCCAGCTGCGCAATGACCGCACCGTCCTCAAACTCGACGGCCGAATGCACGATACTCTCCGGATGCACCACCACCTTGATGCGTTCGGGCTCAAAGTCAAAGAGCCAGCGCGCTTCAATCACTTCAAGCCCCTTGTTCATGAGGCTTGCGGAATCCACGCTGATCTTGCGTCCCATCGACCACTTCGGATGAGCAACGGCCTGCGCCGGCGTAATGCCCTCAAGGTTCGTGCGACCGCGAAACGGTCCGCCCGAAGCCGTAAGAATGATGCGGGCTCCCGCCCGGGCCTTTTCCGTGGAGCCCGAGAGACACTGGAAGATCGCATTGTGCTCGCTGTCGACGGGAAGAAGCTCGCACCCCGAC
>CABUOH010000082.1 GCA_902493085.1 uncultured Sutterella sp.
CGGTCAGATCGCCGCCGAGACGATTTTCAGCCCGCTTGGCCAGCGACCGAAGAATATCCGCACTTACTTCGACGGGGGACTTGACACCCGAAGACGTCGCAATGCGCACCATTGCAGGATCGTCAACAAGGTCGTACGGCAGGTTGTGGACATCCGCCAGATCCTTCATCGTGCGACCGATGAGGCGTTTGGCAGAGGAAATCGTGTTTTTAGGATCCCGACTCGCATCGCGAAGCGCCTGAGCGCCGACCGTCACAGTACCGTCAGCGCCGTAGTGAACGACGGAGGGCAGTATGGCGGCACCCTCCTCGTCGAGGATCACCTCTGCGGAGCCGCTGATCACGCTCGCCACAAGCGAGTTCGTTGTACCCAGGTCAATGCCGACCGCAAGACGATGTTCATGCGGCGCTGCGGAGAGGCCGGGTTCTGCTATCTGAAATAAAGCCATGAGGGGATACTTCTCTTTTTTGGATTACTTGGAGACTCGCGACGCTTCCTCAAGAAAACGATCGATGAACATAAGACGGCGCGTCAAATCAACGGCGGCGCTCCAGTCCGCCTCCACGTCGACGGCCTGAACCAGGTTGCTCATGACAGTCGCCCGCATTTCTTCCGCTTCGGCTCGTACGGCCTCAGTCGAACCGACGTCTCCCGACTCCAGTGCTTCCCGCCACATGATCTGCGTCATGAGAAAATCAGCAGGCATTTGAGTGTTGGTTTCAGCCTCGATCGGATGGCCGGCATTATCGCAAAGCCACGCCGCTCGTCTCACCGGACTCTTGAGGAGCTTAAACGCCTCATTGATTCGCGTACTCCACTGCTCGGCCACTCGCCTTTCGGCGGCCGGGCGGTCAGCAAAACGGTCCGGATGCACCTTCATCATCGCCGCCTGATAGGCGGCCTCAAGCTTCGCCTCGTCGATCATGAAGGCAGGCTTCATGCCGAAAAGTTGGAATGGGCTCATTTGCGCCATCGTCAGTTTTTTCCTGTCCTGATCTTGCCGAAAAGGGACCGGCCTGTCGCGCGGATCCCCGTTGATCCATCAAACGTGGAAGGACTCACCGCAGCCGCAACGGCTCTTTTCGTTCGGATTGTGGAACTTGAAGCCCTCCTGAAGGCCTTCGCGGGTGTAGTCGAGTTCGGTGCCGTCAAGATACGGGAGACTCTTTTCGTCAACGATAACCTTGACGCCGAAACTCTCCCAAACTTGGTCGTCTGCATTGATATCGTCGGCAAACTCAAGCTTGTAGGCCATGCCCGAGCAACCCGAGGTTTTGACCCCCAAGCGAAGACCGACGCCCTTTCCGCGGCGGGTGAGAAACTTCTGCACATGCTTTGCAGCTGCTTCTGTCAGCGTAACAGGCATGATTCATTACTCCTTGGACTGCTTGTTGCGATAGTCGTTGATGGCGGCCTTGATCGCATCTTCCGCGAGAATCGAACAGTGGATCTTCACGGGCGGAAGCGCAAGTTCCTCGGCAATGGCGGCATTGGTGAGCTTGCCCGCCTCGTCGAGCGTCTTGCCCTTGACCCACTCCGTCACAAGAGAGGAGGAGGCAATGGCGGAACCGCAACCGTAGGTTTTGAACTTGGCGTCCTCAATCACGCCTTCATCGTTCACCTTGATTTGAAGGCGCATGACGTCGCCGCACGCAGGCGCACCGACCATGCCGGTGCCGACGTTGTCATCCTTGACGTCGAGTGTGCCGACGTTGCGGGGATGTTCATAGTGATCCATGAGTTTTTCGCTGTATGCCATGTCTTGTTTCTCCATCGCAAGGGCGCCGACGGCGCCTTTGCGGTCAATGATGTGTTCGTAGCCGATGTTGCGGGATCAGTGTTCGGACCACTGCACCTGGTTGAGATCGACCCCCTGCTGATGCATTTCCCAGAGCGGGCTCATTTCGCGCAGGCGGGTGACACCTTCGACAAGCGTCTTGACCACGTAGTCGATCTCCTCCTCCGTCGTAAAGCGACCGAGCGTGAAGCGGATTGAGCTGTGGGCCAGTTCGTCGTCTCGACCGAGCGCCCGCAGCACGTAGGAGGGCTCAAGCGAGGCGGAGGTGCAGGCGGAACCCGACGAAACGGCGATGTCCTTCATGGCCATCATCAGGCTTTCGCCTTCAATGAAGGCGAAGCTCACATTGAGATTGTGCGGGGAGCGATGCTCCATGCTGCCGTTGAGGTAAACCTCGGGAATGTTGTTGCGGATGCCGTCCCAGAGACGATTGCGAAGACGCTCCAGACGCGGCATCTCCGCCTCCATCTCCTCCTTGGCCAGGCGGTAGGCTTCACCCATGCCGACGATCTGGTGAGTCGCAAGGGTGCCCGAACGCATTCCGCGCTCATGACCGCCGCCGTGGATCTGGCACTCAATGCGCACGCGGGGTTTGCGGCGAACGTACAGAGCACCGATCCCCTTCGGACCATAAACCTTGTGACCGGAAAGACTCATGAGATCCACTTTGAGGCGATCGACGTTGAGATCCATCTTGCCGGCGGCCTGTGTGGCGTCGCAGTGAAAAATGATGCCATGTTCATGGCAAATGGCGCTGATCGTCTCGATATCCTGGATGACACCGATTTCATTGTTGATCGCCATGACCGAAACGAGAATCGTATCCGGGCGGATGGCGGCGCGGAAGGCATCCAAATCGATGAGACCATCCTCCTTGACGTCAAGATAGGTGACCTCGTAGCCTTCGCTCTCGAGATGGCGCATGGAATCGAGCACGGCCTTGTGTTCGGTCTTCACCGTGATGAGGTGGCGCCCCTTGTCCTTGTAGAAATGAGCGGCCCCCTTGATGGCGAGATTGTCGCTTTCCGTTGCGCCCGATGTCCAGACGATTTCACGGGGGTCCGCTCCGATGAGAGCCGCCACATGGCCGCGAGCCTCTTCAACAGCCTTCTCGGCCTCCCAGCCGTAACTGTGACTGTGACTGGCGGGATTGCCGAATTTCTCGTAAAGATACGGAACCATTTTGTCGACCACGCGGGGGTCGCAGGGCGTCGTCGCGGAATAGTCGAGGTATACGGGCAGCTTCATCATGAATCCTTTTTGAAACGGATCGTCGGTGCCGGCGATGCTTGGATGTTTAGAGGGGGCTCTTTTCTTTGACGCGAAGGCACCGCCTTAGGCGTGCTTTCGCACCGGAATGACGGCGGACACGACCTGCTTGCCGTGGCGGGCCTCATGGGCCTGCACCATGCCGGCGAGCGTCACGCCCTCCAGAAATTTCTTCGTGGTTCGGTTGAGGTCTTCCCACAAATGGTGTGTGAGGCAGGCGGCGCCGCCGAGACAGCTTCCGTCGCCGCGACACTGCGTGGCGTCAATGTCCTCGTCCATCGCCTCAATGATCGCCGCGGCGGTGATGTCGCACGCAGGAGCGCCAAGACGATAACCGCCGCCTGGTCCGCGTACGCTCGCTACAAGTCCTGCGCGACGAAGCTTGCAGAAGATCTGCTCGAGATAAGCCACGGAAATCTGCTGGCGTTCGGAAATCTGCGTAAGGGAGATGGGAGCCTCTTCTTCATGCAAAGCCAGGTCCACCATGGCCGTGACGGCAAATCGTCCTTTGGTCGTCAGCTTCAAAATGCAGCTCCAATTTGACGGGGGTTGAATGACGGGAGAACCAAGCAAAGGCCAAATCCCGACCAAGTTGGTCGGATATTAGCGAAGAATACCCGACTAATCAAGTCAATTATTGAGTCTGCGCAAAAAGAGTGCCAAAACTTACACGCGCAAACATGTGAAAAGCCCGCTTAAGCGGGCTTTTCAACTGATTGGAGCCGTGGATCAGCCGGCAACCGTCTGGGAGGCCTGAAGCGTCTTCTGCATCATGCGGGCCTTGCGTTCGATCGTTTCGAGCAGTCCCGTACAGGCATCGGTGCAGTAGTCAAGCACTTGATTGAAGCCTTCGTTGAGGCCGTAATAGGGATCAGGCACAACGGCGGCGTCGTAGTCGTTTGCATAGCGCATCAGCAAATGGATCTTATGCTTGTACTGGGCGGGCGAACGATGCTGCAAATCGGTGAGATTCTCCCAATCCATCACAAGGATGAGATCGAACTTTGCAAAGTCCTCGGGAGTGATCTCGCGCGCACGGTGCTCCTTGATGTCGAGGCCGCGCTTGCGGCAGGCAAGCTGAGCCCTCACGTCAGGCGCCTCCCCGACGTGATGCCCGCTTGTGGCCGCGCTGTCCGAAGAAATCACGTCATCAAGCTTGAGTTCCGCAACCTTCTTGCGGAAGATCGCTTCGGCAGTCGGACTGCGGCAGATATTGCCCGTGCACACAAAAAGAACATTAATCACTGTCTTGTTTTCCGAAAATCTGCTGGGCCCCGTCCGAACGTCGGAGAGGCCTCTTTTCCAAACCAACTTGCATATGCTACTGCAGAAGGCGTGTTCTGCCTAGTGTCAATTTCACCCGACACCGCGGTGCAATTGCCGCAGAGGCGTCGGGAGCCTGAACAAATTTTGCTGAAAAGCATTCGCGCCCTCAAGCTCACTCGGCGGCCGAAGCGCCGAAAGCCTCTTCTCGCAGACGCTTGATCTCCTCTCGCACCTTTGCGGCCTTCTCGAAATCAAGGTTTCGCGCGAAGTCCATCATTCGAGTCTCGAGCTCCTTGAGCTTTGCACTGAGGCTCGTCTCATCGAGCGCACCGTAATCAGCCTCCTTGCCGTGCCCCGAATCCGGCCTTGCAACGTCAGGGCCGCGGTAGACGCCGTCGATGATGTCTCGAATCTCTTTTTTGACGCCACGAGGCACGATGCCGTGCTCAGCGTTGTAGGCGAGTTGCTTCTCACGTCGGCGTTCCGTCTCGGCGAGCGCACGCGTCATCGAGTCCGTCATGCGGTCCGCGTATAGAATGGCCCGGCCGTTGAGGTTTCGAGCGGCGCGGCCGATCGTCTGAATCAACGAACGTTCGCTTCGCAGGAACCCTTCCTTGTCGGCGTCAAGAATGGCGACGAGAGACACTTCAGGAATATCGAGCCCTTCACGGAGCAGATTGATCCCGACAAGCACGTCGAACTTGCCCGCACGCAGATCCCTGATGATCTCGACGCGTTCAACGGTATCGATGTCGGAATGGAGGTACCTTACGCGCACCCCGTGTTCGGAGAGAAAATCCGTGAGGTCTTCCGCCATTCTTTTCGTGAGAGTCGTCACAAGCACGCGCTCTTTCTTCTTCACCGTGACGGTGATCTCGGAAAGCAGATCGTCGACCTGAGTGACGGCTGGACGCACTTCGACCTCGGGGTCAACGAGTCCTGTTGGACGCACGACCTGTTCGACCACCTCGTCCGAGCTCTTCTGGAGCTCATAATCGGCCGGTGTGGCCGAGACAAAGATGCTGCGGCGCATCTTGCGTTCGAATTCATCGAATCGGAGCGGCCGGTTGTCAAGCGCGGAAGGCAGGCGGAAACCGTAGTTGACGAGGGTCTCCTTGCGGGCTCGGTCGCCGCGGTACATGCCTCCCAGCTGCCCCATCATTACATGGCTTTCGTCGAAGAACATGATGCTGTCGGACGGGAGATAGTCGATGAGGCAGGGCGGCGCTTCCCCCGGCGCAAGGCCCGTGAGGTGGCGCGAATAGTTTTCAATGCCCTTGCAGAAGCCCACCTGATCAAGCATCTCGAGGTCAAACATCGTGCGCTGCTGCAGGCGCTGCGCCTCGACGATGCGATCATCCGCGTAGAGTTCAGCCAGACGGTCCTTAAGTTCAGCCCTAATCCCCGCCATGGCTCGAACAACCTCCTCGCGAGGCGTGACGTAGTGACTTGCTGGATAGACGACGAAGCGAGACACTTTCTGCTCAATACGCCCCGTGAGCGGATCAAACAAACGCACGGCCTCAACCTCGTCATCAAAAAGTTCTATGCGAACCGCGCTCTCGGCATGCTCGGCCGGGAAAACGTCGATCGTATCCCCGCGAACTCGGAAAGTGCCGCGAACGAAGTCCGTATCGGTGCGGTG
>CABUOH010000083.1 GCA_902493085.1 uncultured Sutterella sp.
CCCGTAATGCGAAGCTTCGTGCGCACCACGTCGCCTTCGTCCGTCGAGATCACGAGCTCTCCGTTCTCGACTCGGCCCATGACGTCGGCCTCGACGTCGGGATCAGTCGAATAGGTCAGCTCGTCGACGCCGCGCGCGAGCGCGAGGTCGGCCCAGATGTCCGCGCATGCGTCGTCGGCGGGATAGACCGCCGTGCCGCTCTCGGGGAGGGCGGCGATCACGAGTCCGTTTTCACGGGCCGTCTCCTCGACGCCCCTGAGGAACTCCTGATGCTCGCGCTGCGCGTTGGTAAGCAGCGCCACGGTCGGACGCGTCCAGTCGGCGAGCCTCGCCATTTCGCCCCTGTGGTTCATGCCGCACTCGATCACCGCACCGCGGTGCTCGAAGGCAAGCTTCAGAAGCATCTTGGGCACGCCGACCTCGTTGTTGAAGTTGCCTTCGGTCGCACACACGCGATCCCGGCCCCATCGGGCGAGAAGAATCGAAGCGAGCATCTGAGTCGTCGTGGTCTTTCCGTTGCTCCCCGCCACGACGGCGAGCGGAAGCGCAAAGCGCCCGCGCCATGCCTTGGCCGCAAGCCCGAATGCGAGCCCGGTGTCGGTGACGACGATCTGCGCGATCCCGGCATCGACCTTGCGCTCGACAACGGCGCAAACTGCGCCGGCTTCGGCCGCTTTGGCAACGAAGTCGTGGCCGTCAAACCGCTCGCCCGAAAGTGCGACGAAAACGTTCCCCGCCTTCACCGTGCGGGTATCCGTCGAAAAGCCCTCATAAGGCTGCGAAAAATCACCGGACGCCGCTAAGAGAACCGGTTCAAGCGCTTCCAGAAGCTGCTGCAGGCATTCCATGATCAAACTCCCTCGGCCGCGCGCAGCATCCGCACGCGCCGTTCATTGAAGGCTTCGCGCACAACCTCCGCATCGCTGAAGTGATGCTTGACGCCGTTGATTTCCTGATAGTCCTCATGCCCCTTGCCGGCCACGAGCACCACGTCCGCAGCCCCGGCCTCGGCAACGGCATGGCGAATCGCCTCGGCCCGATCCGTCACGATGCGGGCGCCGGGCGCCCCCGCCGAAATGTCGGCAACAATGGCCTCGGGCTCCTCGGTGCGGGGATTGTCACTCGTCACAACGACTTCGTCGGCAAGCCTGACGGCAATGCCGCCCATGACGGGACGCTTGCCGGCGTCGCGGTCCCCGCCGCAGCCGAAAACCACCCACAGGCGTCCGCCTCGAGCCTGTGCGACCGGCCTCAGGCTCTCGAGCGCCTTTTCAAGCGCATCGGGCGTATGACTGTAGTCGACGACCGCCAGCGGCGCACCGGAGGCTCGCATGAGCTGCATGCGCCCCGGAGGCGACGCAAGCGACTCGGCCCAGACGGCGAGCTTCGACGCGTCGCAGCCTCTGGCCAGAAGCACGGCGGCCGCCTGAATGAAATTCGAGACGTTGAAGGCGCCCACCTGCGCAAGATGCACGGGCGTCGAAACGCTGTCCACCGTCATCGTAAAGCGGGTGCCGGCCTCCGTCGCCTCAATCTGCGAGGCTTCGACGACATGATCGGCCTGAAACGGCACGACGCCCGTCAGCGTCGTCGCCCAGAGGCTCGCACCGTTTTGCCTCACCGCGCGGGCCATGCGTCCGGCATGCGGATCATCGGCATTGACGACCGCCGTCTTGAGGCCGGGCCAGTCAAAAAGAAGCGCCTTCGCCTCGGCATAGGCGTCCATGGTGCCGTGATAGTCCAGATGATCACGCGTCAGGTTCGTGAAAACGGCCGTATCGAAGTGCGATCCCGTCATGCGTCCCTGTTGAAGGCCGATCGAGCTGGCTTCGACCGCAAAAGCCTTTGCGCCCGCCCGTTCAAGATCGGCGTAGGCGCTCTGAAGGCTCACGGCGTCGGGCGTCGTAAGAGCCGGCATTTCAAAGGACTCGCCCGCAAACCGACAGCCCACCGTACCCATGACGGCACAGGGGATGCCGAAATGCGTCAGCAGGGCGGCAATCCAATGCGTGGTGGTCGTCTTGCCGTTCGTGCCCGTCACGGCGACGCCTGTCATTCTTGAGGACGGATCGCCGTAAAAGGCGGCCGCCACCTCGCCGAGACGGGCGGAAAGTTCATCGACCGAAAGGCTTGCAATCGGGAAGCGCTCGGCATCGGACGCATCGCTCGGCGTCTCCATGAGCACGCCCGCCGCGCCGCGCGCAGCCGCCACTCGGACAAAGGCGCGCCCGTCGGCCTTAAGACCGGGAACGGCGACGAAGACGTCGCCGGGCCTCACGCTGCGGCTGTCGAGCCTCAAATGCGCGCCTTCATGCACCAAAGCCTTCAACCAGGCCGTCACTTCGTTCATCGACTTGTTCATCTTGAATTCAAATCCATTGCTTTGTCAGTGTCTGACCTTCGCGAGAAGGCCGCCGCCCGTCGGCGTCGCCTTGTCGTCGGGCGAAACCATCAGAGTGCGAAGCGCCCCGGTGGCCACTTCGTTGAACACGGGGGCGGCCACGAGACCGCCAAATCGGCCCTTCTTGGGCTCGTCCACCATCACGGCCACGATGAAGCGCGGCTGTGTCGCAGGCACGATGCCCACGAAGCTCGCCACCACATCGCGCGTGTACTGTCCGTTCTTCACCTTATTGGCCGTTCCCGTCTTGCCCGCAACCGAATAGCCCGCCACGTTGACGTTGGAGGCCGTGCCGCCCGGGCAGCAGCCCAGAAGCATCAGGCCGACGGCGATGGCTTGAAGACCTGCGTGGCGGTCACGGCTTCGCCGGGCTTGCGCTTGAAAAGCGTCAGATCGATCACGTCGCCGTTTCTCGCGAGCGCCGTATAGGCCTTGACAAGCTGCATGAGCGAAACGGTCACGCCGTGTCCGTAGGAAATCGTCGCCTGTTCGACGGGACGCCAGGTCTTGCCCGGACGCAGCCTGCCGGACGTCGCTCCGGGGAAGCCGATCTTGGGCGCATTTCCGAAGCCGAGCTCCGAATACGTCTCATAGAGCGTTTGGGGCGAAATTTCGAGTGCGATCTTCGCCGTGCCGATGTTGGAGGACTTGGCCACCACCTCGGCCACCGTCAGCAGGCCGTAGTCATGCGTGTCGCCGATCGTGCGGTCCCCGATCGTCAGCTTGCCGGGAGAGGTCTGGATGGTCGTGAGCGGATCGACAAGCCCCATGTCAAGCGCCTTCGCGATGGCGAAGGGCTTCATCGTGGAACCCGGCTCGAACTGGTCGGTGAGGACCCGGTTTCGCACGCGCTCAAAGAGCACCGTCGAGCGGTCGTTCGGATCGTACGTCGGCTCGTTGGCAAGCGCGATGATCTCGCCCGTGGTGACGTCCGCCACCACGACGGCACCCGCCTTGGCCTGATGGCGGTCAATGGCTGCCCTCAAAGCCTCGTAGGCGATGAACTGAACTCTGGAGTCGATCGCAAGCGTCACGTCCGCACCGGCCTCGCTTTCCTTGGCCCACACGTCATCGACGACGCGACCGTGACGATCGCGAATCACGCGCCTTGAACCGGCTCGTCCCGAAAGCACGTGGTCCCGCGCGAGTTCGACGCCTTCCTGTCCATGATCGTCCGCACCGGTATAGCCCACGACATGGGCCATGGCCGGACCGTCGGGATAGCGCCGGCGCATTTCGGGCGACATGCCGATGCCGGGAATTCTGAGGGCGCTCACGGATTCGGCCAGCGAAAGATCGCGGTTGCGCGCAAGATAGACGAAGTTGGGCGAGGAGCTGTGATCAAGCTTGTGAACAAGTTCCGAGTACTTGATGCCTATCAGCTTGGCGAGTTCGCGCAGCCGCTGCTTGTCCTCCTTCGTACTCCGCGGCACGAGCGCCGGATCCGCCCAGACGCTTCGACAAGGCTGGCTCGACGCGAGCACGACGCCGTTGCGGTCTAGAATTTCGCCTCGCGGCCCCTGAATCGTGATCGTGCGCGCGAAGCGCTTTTCACCCTCGTTCTGCAGAAAGTCATTGTTGAAGACCTGCAGATAAAAGGTTCTGCCCGCAAGCAGGAAAAAAAGAAGCAGGATAAAGCCGAACGCCGCATAGGTCCGCCATTTCGGAATCGGAATGATGATGAGCGGATCGGCGGCATGCTCGGGCGCGGCCTTTCGGGCCTCGCGGTCCCGCGCAATAAAGGCCGCCACCCACTCCCAGGCAGCAAGCACGGGACGCTCGATCCAGTCAAGAAGCGGAAGCTTCATGGACGTTCTCCCCGGGCACGTTCGTCGGACCGGACTTGCGCATCGGCATCGGACTCCTGGGTCCCAGCCGTCGCCGCGTCGGGTGCGAACGTCACCCGATGATGCTCATCCACCACCAGATTCACCGTGTTTTCCCCCCGCGCCACCTCCAAGCCGAGCGCGCCGGCCCCCTCGGCAATGCTTCCGGGAAGCGAGGCCCTGCGGACCTTGAGCAGCAGATTCGCTTCATCGTCCGCAAGCCTGCGGCCCACGTCGACGGCGCGCTCATGCTCCACGAAGAGCGTACGCGCCCGATACTGAACGTTCACCAGCGTGATCGCAAGCGCAAAAAGCACAAGCCCCAGCACGGCCACGACGGCCAGGTCCATCTTGTTTACCTGGCGCATGCCCCGTCCTCCGGACGCCAGGGCGAAGAGGTCCGCACGCCGACGCGGAGAATGGCCGAACGCGCGCGGGGATTCTCCGCGCACTCGGCCTCGGACGGCTTGATGCGCTCGATGCCGTCAAAGAGAGGCTTGGGCAGCATGTCTTTCGTCAGCGGGAGCCTGGGATCAAGCCCGCGCTCGGGATGCACCGTTCTGTCAAAGAAGTGCTTGACGATGCGGTCCTCAAGCGAGTGAAAGGTAATGACGGCCAGACGGCCCTCGGGCTTGAGCAGCTCTCCCGCGGCGTCGAGCGCCTGCTTGAGTTCATCAAGTTCGTGATTGACCTCAATGCGCACGGCTTGAAAGGTGCGGGTAGCCGGATGCTGCGCCTGATCCTTGCGGTTGCGCGGCACGACGCCAGCCACGAGATCGGCCAGTTCCCGGGTCGTCTCCAGAGGCTTCGTCTTCCTGCGTGCGACGATGGCGCGCGCGATCGATCCGGCAAAACGCTCTTCGCCGTAAAGGCTGATCACGTGACGGATGTCGCGCTCCTCGGCCTGAGCGAGCCATTGAGCGGCGGTCATCCCGCGCGTGGTATCCATGCGCATGTCGAGCGGACCGTCAAAGCGGAAGGAAAAGCCGCGTGCGGCGTCATCGATCTGAGGCGACGAGACGCCTATGTCGAGAAAGATCCCGTCGGCTTCATGAACGCCGATCTCGGCGAGCGACGCCTTCATTGTTGAAAAAGGCTCGTGGATGATCGTAAACCTCGGATCCGTCCAGGTTCTGGCCACCGCCACCGCCTGAGGATCCCGGTCGAACGCGATGAGGCGCCCCTTCGGAGACAGCTTTTCCAGAATGCGGCGCGAATGCCCGCCGCGCCCGAATGTTCCGTCGACGTACAAACCGTCCGGGTCGCCCACCAGCGCCCGGGGCGCTTCCTCGCCCAAAACCGACAGATGAATGAATGCCTCGCTCACGCCCGCAACTCACAAACGATGGAGGCGCAGCCTGACGCTCCGCCTCCGGAAAATCCTTCACAATCAGAACGAGAAGTCCGCCGCATCAAGCTCGGCCGCGAGCGCCTCGCGTTCACGCGCCTCAAGCGTGCTTCTGTCCCACAACTCGAAGTGCTCGCCCATGCCGATCAGCGCAACCTCCCTGTCGAGGCCGCACATCTGCCTGAGTTCGGAGGGAATCAGAATCCTGCCTGCACGGTCCGGCTCCAGATCGACGGCGCTGCCGAGAACATAGCGCACGAAGGCGCGCGCCGCATACGGCAGCTTCGCCAGCGCCCTGCGCTTTTCCTCCCAGACGGGCGCCGGATACAACACCAGACAGCCGTCGGGATGCCTCGTCA
>CABUOH010000084.1 GCA_902493085.1 uncultured Sutterella sp.
GCTCCAGTTCGACTTCGTCTGCCGCGCCGGCATCTGCGGCTCCTGCGCCATGATGATCAACGGCAAGCCGGGTCTCGCCTGCCGTACGCTCACGCGTGACCTTCCGACGGAATTCACGCTCGCCCCGCTTCCCGCCTTCGAACTGATCGGCGACCTTTCGGTCAACACCGGCAAGTGGATGCGCAACATGTCCGAACGCATGGAAACGTGGGTTCACATGAAGGAAGAGGAAGTCGACCTTCGCAAGAAGGAAGTTCCGATGGATCCGCAGCTCGCCGAGGACATTTACGTGCTCGACCGCTGCGTCGAATGCGGCTGCTGCATCGCTGGTTGCGGCACGGTCCGCATCCGTCCGGACTTCGTCGGCGGCGTCGGCATCAACAAGATCGCCCGCTTCCGTCTCGACCCGCGTGACACGCGCAACGATGCCGACTACTACGACATCGTCGGTGACGAATCCGGCGTGTTCGGCTGCATGTCCCTCCTTGCCTGCCACGACTTCTGCCCGAAGGAACTTCCCCTGAAGACGCAGATCGCCTTCATCCGTCGCAAGATGGCTGAGCAGGGCATGCGCGGCTACGACAAGGTTCTGCCGACCCAGAAAAAGGCTATTCCCATTAAGCCGGCTAGGCAGTAAAATGTAGATTGTGAGAGGTGATCATTTTGAACGATCATCATTTGATCACCTCTTGCGATTTAGACCCGTTTCCCGGGATAAGCGTTCAGGACCAAACATAACGCCCCGCGGGAAACACAAGCGGTGAGGATCACCGGCAGAGAATTCTCTTTGTCTGGTCCGAGCCGAATATTTGAGGAGCAAATAAAATGTCTCGTATTGAAAGCGACTTCCTTGGCGAACTCGAGATTCCGGATGAAGCCTACTACGGCGTCCAGACGATGCGTGGTAAGCACAACTTCAACATCACCGAAATGCCGATGTCCCAGGAACCGTTCTTCGCCATCGCCTACGGCTATGTGAAGAAGGCCTCCGTGATGACGAACAAGGAACTCGGCTGCATCCCGGCCGACGTCGCTGACGCTCTGATTTGGGCCTGCGATCAGATCATCGCCGGCAAGTACAACGACCAGTTCGTCACCGACTGGCTCCAGGGCGGCGCTGGCACGTCCACGAACATGAACTGCAACGAAGTGCTCTGCAACCTCGCTTGCGAACACCTCGGCCTCCCGAAGGGCGACAAGAAGGTCTCTCCGAACGACCACGCCAACTTCGGTCAGTCCACGAACGACTCCTACCCGACGGCCTTCCACCTGTCCCTGATCCTGCGCTCCAACGTCCTTCTGAAGGCTGTTGAAGACCTCGTCGCCTCCTTCTACAAGAAGGCTGAAGAAACCAAGGACGTTCTCAAGATGGGCCGTACCCACCTTCAGGACGCTGTTCCGATGTCCTTCGGTCAGGAATTCCACGGCTGGGGCTTCACCATCGCCGACGAAATCAAGACGATCAAGGAAGCTCAGGAACACCTCAAGGTTGTCAACCTCGGCGCCACCGCCATCGGCACGACCGTGACGACGCATCCGGAATTCCCGGCCAAGGCTGTCAAGCACCTCGCTGAAATCACCGGCATCGACTTCCGCAACAGCGAAGACCTCATCGCCGCCACCTCCGACTGCGGTTCCTACGTTGCGCTCTCTTCCGCTGTGAAGAGCCTCGCCGTCAAGCTCACGAAGGTCTGCAACGACCTCCGTCTCCTCGCTTCCGGTCCGCGTACGGGTCTCTCCGAGCTCATCCTTCCGCAGCTCCAGCCGGGTTCCTCCATCATGCCGGGCAAGGTCAACCCCGTGATCCCGGAAGTCACCAATCAGGCTGCCTTCCTCGCCATCGGTCTCGACACGACGGTCATGCTCGCCTCTTCCGCCGGCCAGCTCGAATTGAACGTCATGGAACCGGTCATCACGTTCGCCCTCTACATGCAGATGAAGGTCATGACGAATGCCTGCAACCACCTGCGTGAAAAGTGCATCGACGGCATCGTTGTGAACGCTGACCACTGCAAGGATCTCGTCATGGGCTCCCTCGGCATCATCACGATTCTGAAGCCGCACTTCGGCTACAAGCCCTGCGCCAACATCGCTCGCGAAGGCTTCCTCACCGGCAAGTCCCTCCATCAGCTCGTTGTTGAAGAAAAGCAGATGCTTACTCAGGAACAGTGGGACAAGGTCTTCACGTACGAAAACCTCATCAACCCGAAGTTCGAAAAGTAAGATAAGATAGTCCGGAATCCGGCCGCTCCGAAAGGGGCGACACCGGACAAAAACGAAAGCTATCCGGTCTGGGTCCTGAACCCATGCCGGATAGCTTCAAACAACCAACCAAAGAAAAGAGAGGATTCAAAATCGGCTTGAGCCGGTTTTGAAGCTAATATGGACTTCATCACCCTTCTTCAGTTCGTGGTCGTTCTCGCCGCGATCTTCCTCGGTGTTCGCCTCGGCGGCATCGGCATTGGCTACGTCGGCGGCGCCGGCGTTCTCGTCCTTGGTCTTGGCTTCGGCATGAAGCCGGGTAATGTGCCTTGGGACGTGATCCTCATCATCGCTTCCGTGATCGCTGCCATTGCTGCCATGCAGCTTGCGGGCGGTCTCGACTACCTCGTTCGCATCGCTGAACGCATTCTTCGCCGCAACCCGAAGCAGATCAACTATCTCGCTCCGGTCGTCACCTATGTGCTGACGCTCTTTGCCGGTACGGGCCACACCGCCTTCTCGATGATTCCGGTTATCGTTGAAGTTGCCAAGGAACAGAACATCCGTCCGGCCGTTCCGCTTTCCATCGCCGTGGTTGCCTCTCAGATTGCCATTACGGCTTCTCCGGTTTCCGCCGCCGTGATCTACATGTCCGGCGTGCTTGAACAGTTCGGCTGGTCCTATCCCACCCTGCTCGGCATCTGGATCGTGACGACGTTCGTCGGCTGCATGCTCACCGCCTTCATCATGACGCTCATCTCCAACATGGACCTGAGCTCCGATCCGGTTTACAAGGAACGCCTTGCCAAGGGCCTCGTCAAGGCTCCGAACGCTACCGAAAAGAAGGAACTCCCGGCCGGCGCCAAGACGTCCGTCCTCATCTTCCTCCTCGGCGTTCTCTGCGTGGTCTTCTACGCCTCTGCCATTTCTCCGGCCGTTGGCCTGATCTCCCCGGTCGTCGTCCCGCGTGACGCCGCCATCTGGTGCTTCATGTTCATCATTGCAACGTTGATCTCCTTCTGCTGCAAGATTGACATCAGCAAGATTGGCCAGTCCTCCGTCTTCCAGTCCGGCATGATCGCCTGCATCTGCGTGTTCGGCGTTGCTTGGCTTGGTGACACGTTTGTTTCCGGCCACGCCTCCGAAATCAAGGCTCTGGCTGCCGATTCCGTTGCCCAGTATCCGGCTCTCCTCGCCGTGGTGTTCTTCATCGCCGCCATGCTCCTGTACTCTCAGGCTGCTACGGCCAAGGCCATCACCCCGGCCATCGTTGCAGCTCTCGGCATCACCGCCGCCAACCCGGGCGACTCCTACATGCTGGTCGCTTCCTTCGCCGCCGTGTCCGCCCTGTTCGTTCTTCCGACGTACCCGACTCTTCTCGGCGCCGTCCAGATGGACTACACGGGTTCCACCCGCATCGGCAAGTGGGTTTTCAACCACTCCTTCTTCATCCCGGGCGTCATCGCCATCGTCATTTCCGTCGCTCTCGGCTTTGTTGCCTGCGCCATGTTCTAATGACTTCGGGATTAGTCGTTCAGCCTGACTGATCGACTGAGAAAGAAAGCACGGGCCCCCATCCTTCGGGATTGGGGCCCGTTTCACTTTTGAGATGTTCCTACGGAACTGTAAATGGCCCCGCGCTCCACTGTTGCATAGGGCCATTTCTACGTGATTATCAACGTGCGGGATTGGCCAGGCGCTCAAACGCCCAAGGGTCTCGAACGAGTTTCGGCATCGACGTGAAGGATAGGGCGCGGCGTGTTCGGAATTCGTATTCAGGCCAATGGGCTTCGTGCGTTCTGGCGAATTCGCACCAGGTGCCGTGCATGGCGTAGGCAAGTGATTTAGGCGCATCGGCGCCGTTTGACTTTACTGCGCGCGGCGCGTCGAGGTTGTCGAAGACAAACGGGACGTCGTTGGAGTGTGCAGCGCCGATTTTCGCCCCGCTCGAACCCTCGACCGGACTTTCCCAATCAAAGCTGTAGGCCCATACGCGCGCACCTCCTCTGCGAAGCGATTCGATCAGGCGCACGCACGGCATGCGGAAGATGATGTCGCTTTGGATCTGCGCGAATAGGTCGCCCGGGGTTGAGCCGCGGCCGGCGCGTCGGTAGGCTTCCGGCAGGTCGGCTCTGAGGCCGGCATTCGTGCAAAGCGCCTTGAGCATCGATTCGTTCACCTTGTCTATGAATCCGTTGGGCACAATGTAGTGGCGCCATTCGGATCGGGTCGAGCCGGCGATGACGGAAAGTCCGGCACAGGCCCCGTCGGCGATGGCATCCACCGGGCGCTTGGGCATGAAGTCGTCTCCAACGAATGCCTTGAAGAGAGCGACGTTGCCTTGAGTGCTTCGCGCCCATTCACGATTCATCGCGAGCTTTCCTGCTATGGCACCGAAGGCGGCGATCTGATTGTCCGTCACTGTCATGATTGATTCGCGCGTGGGCGCGCAACCGATGGCGTCGCAGACGATTTTTGCAGCAGCATCGGCTTGAGCTTCATCTTTCCACTGGGCGACGGCGGATGGGCTTTGAGTGATTGCGCCGGCGAGGAGTCCCTTGGCGTATGGGGAGGCGATCACGTCAACGAGGTGCGTAGCGCCCGCCGATTGACCAAATGCCGTGATTTTGTCGGGATCCCCGCCAAAGGCCGCAATGTTTGCCTTCACCCATCGCAGCCCTTCCAGAATGTCGCGATTTCCGTTCCCCGTGTCGCCCCCCTTAAGCTTGAGGAAACCGTCCACATTGACGCGGTAGGCGAGCGTAACCAAAACGATGCCGTCACGAGCAAAGTTCGTGCCGTCGAAGCGTTCGTCGTTCTGCGCACAGTTGATCGATCCGCCGCCCGGCACCCATACCATCACGGGATGGTTCTTGCCTGACTTTGGTGCCCAGATGTTGAGGCAGAGCGGACCGTCCCCACCCACCATCTTGTTTTTCCCAGTCTTGTCGGGATTGGGCTGCAGCGGGATGCTGCCGGGCTCGAAGCAGTCCATGACGCCCTCGTGAGCGCCGAAAGGTTCGGGTTTTAGGAACCGTCGCACGGGATCGTACGGGTTCTTGATGAACGGAATGCCGAGCCAGCGACGAACGCCCGTGCCTTCGAGCACGAGTCCTCGATATTTGCCCGTGGGGGCTGCTGCCGTCGCATGGGCGATGGCGCCGGGCGGTATATCGGGCTGCGATTCGGGGATTTCACTCTTCGAGTCAGCTGCGCATCCCGACAACAGGGCGGGCGTGAGTGCTGCAGAGCAGGCTCCTATGAATTGTCTTCTTTGCATGGTCTAAGGTCTCAAGTGGAGCGGCGAGGCGTGAGCCTAGGGCGCTCGGTCGTGGATTCTCGGACGATTGTACAAATCCCATTCATCTTGAGAAGTCGGATTGGGCGTGTGCTTGAGTTCTGGCAAATTACGCGCGTAAGTCTGAAGCTGTCGTCAATCGCGGCGGTGGCAAAACAAAAGCCCCGCGGATTCTCCACGGGGCTTTTGAGAGGGTGGTGCCGGAAACGGGGATCGAACCCGTACGCAATTTTGTTGCGGCGGATTTTAAGTCCGCTACGTCTACCAATTCCGTCATTCCGGCACCGAAGCGGGTGCTTCGGACGCTTGCCGATTGTTCGAGCGTAGAAATGAAAAAAGGAAGCATGCCGCTTCCTCTTCTCTTGAAAACTGGAGCGGGAGACGAGTCTCGAACTCGCGACCTCAACCTTGGCAAGGTTGCGCT
>CABUOH010000085.1 GCA_902493085.1 uncultured Sutterella sp.
CTCGTTGGGCTGCCCCTGGAATAACCTCCCCAGACACAGAAATCCTGACACTCCCGAAGTTAATGGTGATGTTGCTCTTAATGCAACCAATAGTTCATCAATTTACGAATTTACGACTGTTCAGTTCGGTAGAATAAGTAAACAACACGCTAATTACACAACCGTTTTCAATAATAGTGATATTTCACTATCTCTTGTGAATTCTTCTTCATCGCGTATTCGAACAATCGTTATATTAAATGAGTTGGATGCCACAACTGATCCGCATTTAACATTAAATAACGGCAATGTGTCATTATTTATGGATGGCGTATGGACTACACATGAAGCTCCGTCAGACGATGATCCGGCTGCGATTAATCTTGGCTTAAACGGATCCGTCAAGCTTAATAATTCGAACGTCTTTGTCACTTTGCGAGCAAACGAAAAAAATGCTTTGTGGACGGATAGCATTTACGGCATCGCCATGCATGGCGCCAATGCCAAAGTTGACATGACTGGCGACATCGTGGTAACGCTTGAAGGTGATGCCAACAACCTCGGTTTCGGACGGTCTGATAAAGGTGTGGACCAGACTGTCGGCGGCATTTATGGTGTCGCGTTTGCGAACACGGACACAGCAAGTTTCAAACAAGAGGGGAATCGAATCGTCCAATTCGGAACAGCCGATCACGTGTTTAATTCTTCAGCGGATAATGGTTTAATTGCACCTTTCGCGAATTTCACACATGTAGCAGTCGGTGAAGGATCGAGTTTATATTTAACGGATTCGCAAACCAATCAATTCAACGGCGATGATTTTTATAGTGAACTCATTCTTTTAGACTCTGGCGTTTCTGCTAAAGGCGGCACTTTAGAGATCGATGGCAACAATAATCCTGAAGAGACCGGATTGATTCTTGCCAATAACAGTACCTTACATTCAGCCAAAATGAATTTCACTGGCACCTCAACTGTTGAATCAACTGGAAGCGCTACGCTTTCGAGTGATCAACTCAATGTTGATGCACAAGCAATTGTGAATTTCAAGACAAATGGCTCGTCAGAAAATTATGCGATCAGCCTTGTAGGGAATTTGGATAATGAAGGCCTTTTCCGTCTCGAAGAAAGCGCATTAGCGCTTGACGCCGGAAAAGACCAGGAAGTCAATCTCGGCAAAGTTGAAACCGTTGGACAAAACGAAAGTGCCATTTATGTCGGATCAGGCAGTTTGACTGTTTCCGATTTCAAGGGCGACAACAAATCCGTTGTTGTGACCGATCTTGACAAAACGGAATCGGTGGTTATTGAGAACAATACCGGCAAGCTAAATTTGGGCGCCTCTTCTTCTGCCAACGATCAATTCGCGAATGCACAGGAAGCGGCACAAGCTTTGGCTGACAAAATGACCATTGACAATTCTGACCAGACCGAACACCAGTTCACTGTTCAGGAAGGCGTGATCAATGACGCAGCAACAGGCACCATCGACAAGGACGGCAACATCAAGGATTTGGCTCTCCATAAGAATTCAACCCTGGATGCTTATGGCACGGTCGCCACGCTTTCCGCCTTCCAGTGGCGCCACGACATGAACGACTTGACGAAGCGCATGGGCGAACTACGCACGAGCCCCGAGGGCGTCGGCGCATGGGCCCGCGTCTATGGCTCCGAGCAGAACTACGGCGCCCAGAATGTCCAAGCGAGGAATCATTCCGTGCAGGTCGGTCTCGACACGACGGCCGGCAAGGGCTGGACGGTCGGCGCAGCCTTCACCTTCACCGACGGCACCTCGACGTATGACCGCGGAGAAGGCGACAACAAGGCCTACGGCGTGGCAGCCTACGGTTCGTGGTTTGCCGAAAACGGCCAGTTTGTCGACCTGATCGCCAAGTACAGCCGCCTTGACAACGACTTCGACGTCAACGGCATGTCGGGGAGCTTCGACAACAATGCCTGGAGCGTTTCCGCCGAGTATGGTTGGCACTGGAAACTGACGGATGTGGCCTTCGTCGAGCCGCAGGTTGAGGTCACGTACGGTCAGGTGATCGGTGACGACTTCACGGCTCAGAACGGCGTCAGGGTTGAGCAGGACGACTTCGAATCCCTGATCGGGCGAGTCGGCGTACGCTCGGGCTTCTACTTCCCGAACAACAAGGGGGTGATCTACGCGCGTGCGTCTCTTCTGCATGACTTCCAGGGCGAGATGGAATCGAAGGCCCGCTTGAACAACTCCGTCAATGCCGTCCGGCACGATATCGGCGGCACGTGGTACGAATGGGGGATCGGCGCGAACTTCAACGTAACGCCGAACGCCTACTTCTATGTCGATCTTGAGCGCACGAACGGCGCCGAAGTCGTTGAGGACTGGCGCTATAACTTGGGATTGCGCAAAGTGTTCTAATCCGGCGCTTTGATTGATCTTTCGGAGAGGCATCCTCGGATGCCTCTCTTCTCTTTGAAGATCCTTGCCTGTTTGTTCCTTACTTCATCGTTGGCAAAGGATCGATTTCAGGGAACCTTTCTTTGGGATACGCTCCCAAAAAATCGATTTGAATTGTGACCGTACCACCCGATGCGCCTCTTCTTGAAACCTCTGATAGGACACGGTTGGCGGCATGACTTAAGCACAGCCGAAGCGCACATGTCCAACCACATACAAGCGGCACCGCTTGCAGCCGCATGATCGACAATGGCTTCACGATTGTGAAAACAACTACGACCATGTCGGCAGGTTATGAAATCTATCTTTTGTATTGCAAGTTTGAACCTTTCGTTCTGACCTGAGCGGAGCCTGATCAGACTCAACGCCAACAATCGACGCCTTTAGGCGTCCAAACCGTTGTCTCGCTTGCGGGACAACGGTTTTTTCTTGTTTTGCCCGCAATATCGTACACCCGTTTTCACGGCTTCATGCAAGAAATCTCCGTTATGATCTACCAAAATCGGCCGAAAATCGTCGTTATAACGGAGATTTCTTGCAGCGAGTCAGCTTCAGATATTCAGAACTGCGATCATTACCGCTTCCTTCAAAACTTTTGTGCAAACCACGCCATCATTGGTGCCAAACCGGTTTCAGCTTCACCAGACGTTCCCGGGCCTCAAGCACCTGAGGATCCTTCTCTCCCGTCTCAAGTTGCTCACGGAAGGTCTCGAACGCCTCAGGCGACAACCTTGTGCCATGGTCGTCGTGATGCGGGGCTTCGGGTTCGCACCTTGAACCCTCGGCCTTTCTCACCTCATGAGGCGCCGCATGTTCGGCATGCCGCCTCGCTTCGTTGAGAACGTGCGACTGATGACGCGCCTCGACAGCCTGAGCGGCTCTCGCGGCAGCCGCATCGTCGAAGGCGTCCGCAACCGGCGGCAGCTTTGAGACGACCAGCTTGATGGCTCTCAGGGAGAGACGAATCTCAAGGCTCAGGAACACGGTCGACAGGACGATCAGAGCCACCGAGGCGAGCAGCAGCGCACTGTTGAGAATGTCGGCGCTGAAGCCCGTCGCCTCTTCGAGGACGCAGAGCGCAACGAGAAGTCCCGACACGACGGCGGAAAGAACGACGCAGAATTCGCCGCGGCGCAAAAGCCCCGCCCGGTGGAAGATGAAGTCGATTTCCTCGTCGATGTCCGCGCGTTCGTCGTCGGTGAGCTTCGGGTCGAGCCGCTCGTTCATCAAGAGCCGAATCCTGGTCGTCGCGTGGTTGTAGCGGGCGCTCATGGAGAGCATCAGAAGGCCGACGCCCGAAATGAGCGTGATGGGGGCGAGCGCGGAAGCGAGAAGCTCGTTGAAGGGCGTCATTTCGATGCCTCCTCGAAGCGCTTTTTGAGAGCGTCGCCTCTGGGCATGTGTTCGACGGCAAGGCCGAGCGCATGGAGCGAAAGCCTGATCTCGAAGGCGAAGGCGACGGTGGCGGCAATGATGAGCAAAAGCGCCAGCACGAGCCAGACGGCGGCAAAAGGAGCCGCGTCGAAGCCGAAGTAGGTGCCGAAGACATTCGTCGCCACAAGCAGCCCGGAGCATCCGCTCGAGAGCGTGATGGCGAGCATTGAAAAGCGCAGGCAGCGCGCCCGTCGATAGATGTGGCGGATCTCGCGGTCGATGTCGGGCTCGACGCGAAGCGCCTTGAGGCCCTGCGTGCGAATCTTCACCAAGCCGCGGATGCGATCCATGCAGTGGCTGTAGCGGTTCGTCATGCAGAGAATGAGCATGCCCACGCCCGATATGAGCGTGATGGGCGTGAGTGCGCTTGAAAGCACTTCTTGAAAGGGAGCCGAGGCGATCATCGCACCTCCGTCTTGATCGGCAATTTTGATTGGCAATTTTGATCGGCAATTGCGGGCTTTCGACTATAGACCGCTTGAGTTCCGGCGGGAGGCGGCGCGAAGAAAAGCGTTGCCCGAAATCAAGCCGCGGCACGGATTTACCACAGATCGCCAACACGGGTCGCCAACATCACGAAACGCCAACTTCACGAAAGGCAGATTTCGTTCAGCATCGCGCCGTGCTCGACCGTCCGCCTGCGATCAACCGCGGCACCCAACCTCCATGACCTGGCTCCCCCTCCGACGCCGCGACGGCTCCTCAAGCCGCGGCGCTCCTCCCGCCTACCGATGCTCCCGCCCGCACGACATGCGGAGCGGGATTTTTGTTGTCCGCCCCATCGCCACACCCCGATTTGCACAATTCCGCTTGAATCTGTATCATCCGGTACGTTTGTACCGGAAGGTACTCTTTGACGCATTTCAATGGAGCAAATCATGGAAAGACGCAGGCTGCTTCAGCTCGCCGGTGCATTTCTCGCCTCAGGCGCCGCACCCGGCGCCCTCTTCGCGCAGAAGTCCCCGATCACGATGGTCGTCCCCTTCCCGCCCGGAGGCGGCGGAGACATTCTCGCGCGCACCGTCTCCCTTCCCTTCTCCCAAGCCCTTGACGAAAAGGTCGTGATTCTCAACCGCCCGGGCGCGGGCGGCAACATCGGCACGGCCCAGGTCGTGAAGGCCCGTCCAGACGGCGCCACGATCGGCTACGTCACGAACGGCATCATGTGCGTCAATGCCCACCTCTACGATCGACAGGCCTTTGATCCGCTCAAGGACCTCGAGCCCGTCGCGGGCCTCACCTCGATCGGCCTCGTCCTTGCGGTGAGTCCGAAGGCGTTGCCCGACGTCCGTTCGGCTGCCGACCTCGTCAAGCTCGCGAAGACCCGCCCGGGCGAGATTGCCTTCGCGTCCGCGGGCCCGGGCACGACGAGCCATCTTGCCGGCATTCTTTTCGAGCGCGAAGCAGGGCTCGACCTCAACCACATCCCGCATTCGGGCGGCGCCGCCGCCGTGAAGGAAGTGCTCGCAGGACGCGTTCCGTTTCTGATCGACGTGATGCCCAACCTCCTTCCGCACCTGAGGGCGGGCACGCTGCGGAGCCTCGCCGTCACGACGCCCGAGCGTTCCGCACTTCTTCCCGACGTCCCCACGACGGCTGAGGCGGGCCTGCAGGGCGTCACGCTCTACGCCTGGGACGGCATCGCCGCACCCAAGGGCCTGGACACGGCGCAGGCCGAACGGTTCGCCCGTGCAGCCGAAGCCGCACTTGCCGACAAGGCCGTTCGCGAGCGGCTCCTTCGCATGGGCGCCGAACCGCAATTCCGCGGCCCTGCCGACTTCAAACGCTTCATCGAGGCCGAGGCCGCCAAGTGGCGCCCGCTCGCCCTCATGGCCCGCGCCCAGCGCTGATCCCGAGAAGCCCATTTCATTCCAAGAAGGACATTCACATGCAGCCCATGCTCGACACTTCCCATCTTCCGCCTGTTCCCGTTTGGCACAAGGCGTGCGAATTCACCGACATCGTCTACGAAAAGTGCGATGACGGCATTGCCAAGATCACGATCAACCGCCCGCAGGTGCACAACGCCTTCCGTCCGCAAACCGTGATGGAAATGAGCCGCGCCC
>CABUOH010000086.1 GCA_902493085.1 uncultured Sutterella sp.
CTCGGTCAAGAAGGCCGCGGCGCATGAGCCTGCATGACGAAGCCGGAAATCCGGGATCCAACCGGGCTTCCGGCTTTTTGTTGCCCGCCCCGCCGACGACCTCCGTTCGCACGGGCGGCTACCGCTGCCGGATCCAGGCCTTGATCGCCCCGACCACCGTCTCCTCAATGCCCGCATAGCCGTGGTGCGAGAACGGCTGACAAGGATTTCCTTCCTGCGTTCCGCCCTCGACCGCGATGAAGTCCGTGCCGTACCGCTCGGCAGACTTCTGCGCAGCCGCAAAGCTCGTCGCGCCGCATGCGTCGTTGCGGTGGTGCACGATGAGCTGCCGGTTCTTGAACTTTCGGGCGTCGAAGCTGACGATCGAAGAGAGGCTCGACGTGTGAATCACGCCCTTGACGTCGTCCTGAATCTCGGGCGCGAGGCGCATGGTGTCGAAGGTGCCTCGGCTCGTGCCGAGCAGATAGAGGTCAGCCTTCGGAAAACGTGCTTTGAGGTGCGAGGCAAGGCAGTGAAATCGCACCGGATCCGGAGACGAGTCCGTTGCAGCGGTCGCAAACGCGTCGTCGACCATCAGGTTTCGGGTGCGAAGCAGAAAGTTGGTTTTCTTCCGATAGACGAGCCTTTCCTTCCCGTCGAGATGCGGATTGACGATGCCGTCGCCGCCCGGAAAGAGAATCTGCACAAAGCTTGGATCGCCCGTCTTGGAGCGGTTGAGCACGTAGGGCACCGACACGTCCGCACAGACGGCCGTCTCCAGCGTCTCGACCTGCGGTTGAGCTGCCTGCAGGCTTGTGCAGGCAAGGAGCGCCGTCAGCGCAATTGCCGTTTGACTCAAATCCATCCTCCCCGCCCTCTTGAGCATTCCGCTTCATTGCGCACGAACCACAGTCCCGACCGCATGAGTCTCGCGCTTCGGTTCATGGACTTTTGCCTTGAGCCGATCAACGTCGATCGTGACATCTTCTTCGGCTTCCCTTTCAATCTTTCGCCTGACGCCCACGCCTTTTTTCAAAACCGCCGCGAACAAAAGCAATCGTTTCCGCAACAACGATAACAGACAATGGACGCCGTTTCAGCTGAGCCCGGCAGCGCGTTTCCTGCAAACAGCCTTACCGCAGGCGAAACAAGGGCGGAACAAGGGAAACGTCTCCCATAAAACTACGCTACGATTGAAGATCGCTTCTTCTTTCCGGAGGTGTCATGTCGAAGCTTCTTCCCGCCGCTCTTTTGCTTTGCTGCGCTCTGGCCGCAGGCGCGCAGTCCGTCGCCGCACCGGCGGACGACGCCCTTTTGCGCGAAGAGATCGAGGCCGGCCTGACGGATCCCGCCGTCATCGAGGGAAGCGCCGAGGCTTTCGGCTTCGGCGAGAACAAAGCCGGCGCCTACGGCGACTTCATGGAGAAGCTCGCAGACAACCCGCTCTTTCTCGACCGCGTCGTGAGCGAATTCAGAAAAGCCGGCATCGACGGCGCGAAGCTGCGCGCCGTGCAGGAACACGGCACGAGCGACGAATATGCGGCGCTCTCCGAAGAGATTCTTCAGGGGAGCCTTCTGCTCACTCAGCGCCTCATGTCCGAGGGCGTTCCCTACTCGAGCGCCCGCATCATGAAGGCCGAGATGCGCACGACGCGCGCGCTCTGCGACCGTCTTTCCGCCAAGGCCTGCCGAGACCTCAATCTTTCGGGCGCTCAGGCACTCTCCTATGACGACCTTGACGCTGCGGCGAAGTCGCTCGCGAGAAACATGAGCGAGAAGGACGTGCGCACAATGTTCGAATTCAAGCTCGAATGCATTGAGAACGCCCTCAAGGACAAGAAGCCCGAGATGACGCCCGAAGACGTCAAAAAGGCGCGGGCGGCCTATTCGGCTGCGCTTGAAGCATCGCTTCGCAAGGAAAAGGCGGACGTCCGCGAGCGGTTCAGGAGGACCGTCGCCAACATGTCCGCCGCTTCCGACGAAGCCGTCTGCGAAGCCTTCCGAATCATCTACGGTGCCATCCTCGAGACGACGAAGGACGACCCAGAAGGGAATGTGCTCAGGGCCTTCTACACCGGGAAGCTTCTGTGAAGCCCTTGGCCAGTTCAGGCGGCCGGTACACTTTTACGCCGCGCTGCTGGTACATTTTTATTCCGCGTTTGACAGGCGCGACGCCGACATGCACCCGGTGCTGGCCCGGTACGACCGGTTTACTCCCACAAGCGAATAATTTCCAAGCAGCTCCCTGCTTAGGGCCACAGGGATTCTCACCTTCGTGAGCTCCAAACTCGTGTTTCGCAATGCTCGATTCGTCGGCGAAACAGATTCCGACGGCGGGCGACGGGGGCGACAACATTCTTCCCTGCCCGCTCAAGTCGTCACTCTCCGGGCACGTCGACGTCAATCGAGCCGACCATCCAGCCCTTGAATTCCTCCAAGGCCGCGACCTCCTCCATCGTGGAAGGCTTCGGAATTGCCGTCCCGTCCTCCAATACGCACTCAACCCAGCCGTCGGCCGCCTCCTTCGCATTCCCGAAGGCCTCTTCGAGCGTGTCGCCCGCCGAAAAGCATCCCGGCAAATCCGGGATCACGACGCCGTACGCATGGGTTTCGTCGCCGTGCTCAACAACAATCGGATAACGCATGACCATCCTCAAGAAAACAGACGGGAGCCCGAACGCGCCCGCAGGAGAAGCAGTTTAGGGTTGTCGCACTCGAAATCAACCTTGATGAAGACGTAAATGCCGCCGACGCAACTACCGAAAAGTGCTTTACGATTCCACAATAACTCACCAAAAGTGAATAATTCTCATTTATCCGCGCTCGATGCTTCATCCTGAGGGGCCGACTTGAAGACAACCTCCAAGCTCACCGGCGCTTCCGGCTCTTGATCAATGTTCTCGGGCGAGACCACGGTCACGGGAATATTGGGATACGCACGCTTGAAGGCCTTGAGCGACGTCGAATTGGTTTTGCTCCCGGCTTTGCACTCAAAGGCGGCGATGGTGCCGTTCACCACTTCGACGAAATCCATCTCATGCTGCTTCTTCGTGCGCCAGAAGTAAATCTCCCCTCCGTCGCGTCTGAATGCATGCCGCTTCAAGCGCTCGGTGAAAAACAGATTTTCCCAAAGCGCGCCCTTGTCTTCTCTTGCCGGCAGCGGCGTGAAGTTCTTCAAAAGCGCATTGCGAATGCCGTTGTCGTAAAAATAGATCTTTTTACTGAGCTTCAGCTCCGCCGTCGGATTCCTCGTCCAGGAAGGCACGACCTTCACAATGAAGCAGGCGGCGAGCAAGTCCACGTAGCGCTCGATGGTTTTGTTCTGAATGCCCAACTCGCCCGCGATGGAACCATAGCGAATTTCAGATCCAACATTGGCGGCGAGAAAGGTCACGAGCTTGGTCAAATCCGTCGGCCTGCGGACCTCTGCCAGTCGGAAGAGATCCTTGTAGAGAAGGGAATCAGTGAAGTCGAGCAGATACTCCCCGGCATGAACCGGATCATTGATGACGTCCGGCAGGCAGCCGTAGATCATGCGTTCGTTCATTTGACGTTTCACTTCGATCCAGCTGGCGTGTTTGGCGAGCTCCTCAAGCGAGAACGGCCATAGATTGTAGGAGTTGAAGCGTCCGGCGGCGGATTCCTTCAGATGGCCGCCGAGATCGAGCGCGCTCGAGCCCGTCACATAGATGCGCGAATCCGCGGTGTTGTTGTCGACCATGCGCTTGATGACGCGCCCAATGTCGGGCACGAACTGCGCTTCATCGATGATGACGTTGGGAAACTGCTGCGTGAGGGTGAGATATGACTTCGGATCCGCGAGGATGCTCAAGTCATCTTCGTCCTCGCCCGTAAGTTTGATGAATCGCTGATCCCGCACCAGATGCTCAAGCATCGTGCTTTTGCCGACCTGACGCGGGCCGATGATCAGCTCCGCCCGATTGCGAAGCGTGCCCGCCGAGACGGGATCCTCAAGGTCTCGATGAATGTACGGAAATTTGGCCATCGATGCGTTCGCCTCTTTAAATGGAACTTTTTGGGATTATACTCCCAAAAAAGTAGCAAATTTTGGGATTACAATCCCAAAATTTTCCGATTTGAAATGATTCGACCGAAAACGGCCTTTCAGATCCCGCCCCAATTCACTGAAAGACAGATTGCGTTGATTCAGGGCCGGCGACAGAAAACAGAACGGCCGGAGGCAAATCCGGCCGTTCTTGAGCTGCAAGGCCCGGCCCCGCATTCGGAGCCGGACTCGGCTTGATTAGAGAAGGCCCTTGCCGTCGCGGCCGCCCTTCTTCATCTTCACCTTGTCGTTTTCGACGGGCACCACGGCAAAGCCCGTCACGCGGTGGCCGTTGATCTGGGTGTAGAGCCACAGATCCATGGCGGCGCCCGCAACGGCCCCCTTCGCGACATCCTTGGCCTTGAACGTGAAGACCACGTCGGTGATGCCGTCGTTGTTGACGTCCTTGTAGACCATCTTTTCAGCCGGCGCGAAGTTCTTCCACTGACGGGTGGAGTTGAGCTGGTTGGCGCTCATGCCGGCGCGAGTCGCCTCCATGTTGGCGCTCAGCACTTCGTGGCCCTTGGCACCCAAAAGCGCAAAGTCGACCGTGCCCTCGCCGTCGGCCTTGACGACGTCGGCGAGGATCTTGACCTTGTTGGGCATCAGGCGGGCGTTTTCGCCTTCCATGATCTTGAGAACATGGTCGTAGGCCTTCTGGTTGTAGTCATGGAGGAACTTCGTGCGCTCCTCGCCCTTGAGAGCGGCCGCCTTCTTCGTCACGGCGGCGCGCTCCTTCATGAATCGCTCTTCCTCAGCTTCAACAAGCGCCGTGCGCTTGGCAAGCTCGTCGCCGCGCAGATAGTCGATCGCGTTGTTCGAGGCGCTGAAGACGCTGTGCGGCGTGAAGTCGGCACGGAAGTCGAACATGGCGGGCGTGCCCGCGAAGTGCTCCTTCGTCGCCGTGGCCGGATCCGTGAAGGCGGTGCCCTTGGCGGGACCGGCGAGCGGATAGAGCGGCACGAAGACGGACTGACACGGACGGCCGAGCGTCTTCCAGGCTTCGGTGAGCGTCGGATCGGCCGTCAGGTTGTAGACGATCGAGTCATGAGACGTCGTGCGGCAGACGCCTTCGGACTTCGAGTGGTAGAGCTCCTGGTCTTGACCGATGTAGTCCTCATGCAGGCGCAGAAGGGCCATGGCGTCCTTGACGCCGAGCTTGCGGTCGATGACGGCGCTGTACGGGAACTTTTCCGGATCGTTGTATTCGACGCCCGTCAGGAACTTCCAAGCGAGCACGTTGCGGTTGGCGTTCCAGCGTTCGTGACGGACGGATTCCTGAGCCACGACCTTGCGCCAGTTGAAGATCGGATTCTTGGCGTCGTGGCGGCCGTCCTTGACGGCGCGCTCGACCTGCGTGGGTTCGATGCGCCAGGTTTCCTTGTCGTTGAGGTCCACCTTGTCCATCATGAAGTTGTTCGGGATATAGACGACTTCGTTGTCATGGATCTTGCGGGCGGCCCAGCTGTTGCCCTGGTGAATGGCGAGCTGCCAGGCTTCATTGGCGTCGGCGAACGTATAGGTGCGCCCGTCGTGGAAGTAGCCGAATTCGGCGAGCAGCTTCGTCGCGATGTCCACTGCCTCGCGGGCGGAGTGAGCGCGCTCGGCCACCAGACGGCGAATGCCGTAGCCGATGCCGCCGTCCTTCACCTCCATGCGGTCGGCGTCGAAGATTTCGCCGCACCAGTTGGTGGCGACCACGACGCCCGCATCGTTGAAGAAGCCGTCGGCGAAGCTCGCGCCGTCGGGCACGAAGGTCTGAGTCCAGTAGAAGCCCAGCGTTTCCTCAACCTGCGGGATCTCGGCCGCGAACTTTTCG
>CABUOH010000087.1 GCA_902493085.1 uncultured Sutterella sp.
GACCTCGTCGAGCGTGGCCTTGAAAGACTGCATCAAGCCGACGATCGAGAGCTTCACCTCGACCGGGGAGCCGGTCTTGGGTGTGGGCTCTCCCAACAATTCCAATTGCTCGAGCAAATGCCCGCAGAGCGCCAGACGCTGCCTGGCCCTTTGCTCAAGCACGTCCGGCTGCACCTTGAACCTGATTCGGCGCGTGTCCCTGTCGAGGAAACCGATCGCGACGCTCTTCTCGCGCTCCCACTGCCGAAGGAGCCGGCGAACGATCATGGGCGTGACATCCAGATGACGTTCACGCAGACGTTCGTACAAGTCCTTCAGATTGAAGCGGTCATGATCCGACTCGCCGTGATCGGCGATCCAGTTACCGAGAAAAACTTCCGCCTCGTGGAAAACCGCTATTTTCGAGGCGTTCCTTTTGCTGAAGTTGTACCTCGCCGCGATGTCGACTTCATCGGCAACGGCTCCGGCCTCGCGAAGAAGGCGCACGCAGTCGACCACGTCCGAATGCTCTACGCCCAAGGTGTCCGCAAGATAATCCGTTCTGGCCGAAGCTTCCTCCTCATGCAAAACCTTGGTGTGGGCGGCCGAGACCAAGCGCGACATGATTCGCAGCGCCAGCTGCCGCTTGTCGTCGGACTGATTGGCAAAGCATGGGGCCGACTCAATCTTTTTTCTGGCCTCGCCAAGGTTTTTGACTTTGAGAGACGTCGCGAATATTCTCGGCGCGTTCAACCCGCGGCGCAGGTAGCCCGCCTCCTCCAGCACGGCCAGAGCCGTGCGCACCCGCGTCTCCTTGTCCCTCACCGATCCGGCCTCATCAGCCAAGGCTCCCTCACTGAACCCCGCTTCCGTGTCGCTCGCCAAGTCATACGCCGACACCAGCACGTGCCTTTGTCCGCCGGCAGTACGGCGCTTGACGGCCTGCCAGACCTTCTGGATGTCGCTCAAAGTAAGCTTGGATCGATTGTGCAGCTGAAAGTGCTTGTCAAGATCGTCTTCATGAAAAAGGACAAAGCACTCCGCTTCGAGGCTTTCGTCGCGGCCCGCACGGCCTGCCTCCTGCACGTAGTTTTCCAACGATCCCGCAATCTCATAGTGCACGACAAGGCCGACGTCGGACTTGTCGACCCCCATGCCGAAGGCATTCGTCGCCACCATGATGCGAACTCGATCCAGAAGGAAGTCCTCTTGGGCCGCAACCTTCTCATCGGGATCCATGCGGCCGTTGAAGGCGCAGCAGTCGAAGCCGTCCGAGCGCAGTCGCTCGCACAGCTCCTCCGTCTTTCGGACAGTCGACACATAGACAATCGTCGGGCAAATGCGGGTTGTGAGAAGCTCTCTCAGCCTCGGATATTTTTCAGCCTCATCCTCAACATGCACGACCTGATAGCGCAGATTCACGCGCGCCGCGTTGGTCGTGAAGAGACGAAGCGAAAGATTCAGCTGCTCGCGAAAATAGTCGCAAATGTCCTGAATGACTTTTTGCTTGGCCGTCGCCGTAAAGCAGGATACGGGTATGGGCTCATCCCGTTGCTGTGCCTTCGCCAACGCCTTCATGAAGCCGGCAATGTAGAGGTAGTCCACGCGAAAGTCGTGTCCCCAGGCAGAAAAGCAGTGCGCCTCATCGATGACGAACCGCTCGATGTAGCGCCCGGAAAGGACTCTGAAGATCGTTTTGGACCGCAGTTGTTCCGGGGACAGGTAGAGGAGCCGCACTCGGCCGCTCTGCACAGCCTCGAGCACGTCCCTGCGCGTCAATGGATCCTGCAGGCCGTTGATCGCCTCTCCTCCTTCTATCCCCTTGGCCTTGAGATGGTCGACCTGGTCCTTCATCAGAGACTGGAGCGGCGAAATGACCACCGTGAGGCCTCTCACATTCTCGCCGGCCATAAGCGCCGGCAGCTGAAAGGTCAGGGACTTTCCGCCGCCCGTCGGAAAGACCGCCAGGAGCGAATCCCCCCTCAGCGCAGCCGAAGCGGCTTTTTCCTGAAGCGGCTCACCCGCATACGTTCGAAAGCCGTCGAATCCGAACCATGCCTTGAGCCCGGCGTGCAAATTCAGCCGACTTTGACAATACTCGCACCCCTTTTCGCAAGCCGCATGGCACAACGCGTTCAACACCCTCTGAACACCGGGCATGTTCTTCTGAACCCAGGCGGGAATTGCATCCACGGGCACCTTCGATGCCAGAAACGCTAGCGCAAAGGCGAGCTCCATCGGAAAGGACGAGATCCAGAAGTCCAGATCCGCGTTCTCGCACAGGGCTCCCCGCCATGCCTGCCGTATTCGGGACGCAAGGTCTTCAGAGCCGGGAGCGCAGACGCTCATCTCCATGCAGAGGAAAAAGCCGCCGAACGGCCGGGTTCCGGCCAGAAGATCACAAAGAACCTGTTGGACGGCAGACGGCAGTTCGCCGAAGGCGTTACGCTCAAGCTCAAAAAGGTCCCGAGCCTTTTTCGCGTCGGACAAAGGATTGGAGAGTTCGTTCGCTCTCAAGCGCTCATCCTTGAGCAAGGCGTGAAAGCGCTCCTGCGGGAAAAGCAGCGCCGACAAGTAGAGCGTATCGATGAGATGCCGCGACGCAAAGTCCGTCAGCGGGGCCACGATGGGAATGTCGAAATCACAGACGTTGTGCCCCGCAATCAGCGCCGACTCTCCGCCATGATCACGCACGAACCTCTGCAGTCCGGCAATGCGGGCGGAGTGAAAGATCGCCCCGTCGGCCAATGACAGGGCGCCCAGGTCAATGATGCTCTTTTCCCGGTTCGTCTCGGCGTCAAAAAAGATGATGTTCCGTTTGGACATAAGGTATCAGAGGCCGCCCGGAGAGAGAGCCGTGCCAATGAGGAGACGGTAGCGTCATGCTTCATTATGACATCTTTGACGTCGGCAATCGGACAGTCGGCAACCGGACTGAAGGACTGCAGTGAGCGTGTGCGCAGGCGGCGCCTGCTCCGGAGAACGGTTCGCGGCCTTTGCATTGCCCCGCCAAAACAAAGCCCGCCATTCCAAACGAAGGCGGGCTTTGCGGCGAACGGGTTCCGATCCGATCAGGCGTCGAGCCTGCGGAGCTGTTCGGCGGCCTTGACGAGCACCGCTTCGGTGGTTTCCCAATCGATGCAGGCATCGGTCACCGAGACGCCGTACTTCAGTTCGGAGAGATCGGCCGGGATCTTCTGATTGCCCGCATGGATGTTGCTCTCGAGCATGATCCCGCAAATCGACCGGCTGCCGTTGGCGATCTGCGTCAGGCAGTCGTGCAGCACGAAGGGCTGCAGCTCATGATTCTTCATGCTGTTGGCGTGCGAGCAGTCGATGATGATGCGCGCGGGGAGCCCCGCCTTTTCGAGCGCCTTTTCGGCGAGCATGACGCTCACCGTGTCGTAGTTGGGACGTCCGCCACCGCCGCGCAGCACAAGATGGCCGTACTTGTTGCCGCGGGTGAAGACCACGGCGCTGAGGCCGTCCTCGTACATGCCGAGGAAGTGGTGGCCGCTTCGGCAGGCCTTGATCGCGTTGATGGCGGCCTCAAACGAGCCGTCCGTGCCGTTCTTGAAGCCCACGGGCGCGGAAAGGCCGGAGGCCATCTCCCTGTGGGTCTGGCTTTCCGAAGTCCGAGCGCCGATGGCGTACCAGCTCACCAGATCGCCGTAGTACTGCGGTCCGAACGGGTCGAGCGCCTCCGTGGCGATCGGCAGGCCCATCTCGGCGATCTGCATCATGAGTTCGCGCGCCTTGCGCATACCCTCGGCGATCTGAAAGGAGCCGTCCATGTGCGGATCGTTGATGAAGCCCTTCCATCCGGTCACCGTGCGCGGCTTCTCGAAGTAGACGCGCATGACGAGGCAGAGCTTGTCGCCGACCGCGTCCGAGAGCTTCTTCAGGCGTCGGGCATAGTCGAGAGCCGCCTTCGGGTCATGAATCGAACAGGGGCCCGTCACGACGAGGAGCCGCTTGTCCTCGCCCTTGAGGATTTGCTTGACGGCCTGGCGGCCCGCAAAAACCTCCTCGTGCGCCTTGTCCGTGAGCGGAACCGTCATCTTGATCTCGGCGGGCGAAGCCATGGGTTGAAAGCATTCGATGTTGAGGTCTTCGAGTTCCGTCGGAAAGGTCTGCGCTTGATTGTTTGTCTGCATTGATGTTCTCCGGCTCGAGAAGCCGGCACGCTTCCCGAACCCGTTTTTTCTTACCTGCACTTCGCATCCTCTCAAATTTCCGCACATTTCGCCTAGGCGAACTGTCTTAGCACGGTTGCGTTTTGCCAATGAGTCTCGCGAAAGACGGTCCGCCTCGGGAAAAGTGCCTAGCCGGCTTGACCAAAGCTCAAGACTCAGCGTCTCTAGGCAAACCGCCTTATGGCGGCGTGCGCTTCTTCGAGCTAATCTTTCAGTCAAGAGCGGCGCTTCGCCGCTTCAGACATGAGGAACATCCCGATGCAGCAGCGTCTCTCACAGCGATTTAGCTACTTTTACTTTGGTTTTTATACGAAGTAGAAGTGTTTTTGCTGCAAGAGCGTTTCCGGGATTCCGGCCCAATTTCAAAACCTGCGGTGAAATCACGCACCGCAGGTTTTTTCGCATCCGACAAGCCTGTCCGATGTCCCCAGCGACGATGTGCGTGTGATCCGCCCAACTCTCAAGGAGAACCTTCATGATCATCATCGTCAAGCCGGGCGCGGGCGCCGAAGCGGTGCACGAACTCGTCGAATCCGTGCATGCACGCGGACTCAAGACGAGCGTCGTGGTCGGCACGGAAAAGACCATCGTCGGCGTGATCGGCGATACGCGCCGTCTCGATGACGACCAGCTGCTCGGCAATCCCATCGTGCAGATCGTCAAGCACGTCTCCGAGCCCTTCAAGCGCGCCAACCGCCAGTTCCATCCCGACGACACCGTCGTCGAGGCGGGCGGCGCCAAGATCGGCGGCGGGCACTTCGCCCTTGTCGCGGGCCCCTGCTCCGTCGAAAGCCGCGAACAGATCATCGAGGCGCCACGATGCTTCGCGGCGGCGCGTTCAAGCCGCGCACCTCGCCCTACGATTTCCAGGGCCTCAAGGCCGACGGCCTCGAGCTTCTTCTTGAAGCCAAGCGCGAAACGGGGCTGCCCGTCGTGACGGAAATCATGAACATCAGCCATCTGCCGCTTTTCGAACACGTCGACGTCATTCAGGTCGGCGCGCGAAGCATGCAGAACTTCGAGCTTCTCAAGGAGCTCGGACGCAGCGGCAAGCCCGTCCTCATCAAGCGCGGCCTCGCCAACACCCTGAAGGAACTCCTGATGGCGGCCGAATACGTCATGGCGGGCGGCAACGACAACATCATTCTGTGCGAGCGGGGCATCCGCACCTTTGAAACCGCCACGCGCAACACGCTCGACCTCTCGGCCGTGCCCGTGCTGCACGAGCTCACGCACCTTCCGGTCATCGTCGATCCGAGCCACGCAACGGGCGTTGCGCGCTACGTCAAGCCGATGGCCGCGGCGGCCGCCGCATGCGGCGCGGACGGCCTTCTCATCGAAGTCCACAACAATCCGGCCCGCGCGCTCTGCGACGGTGCGCAGTCCCTGACGCCCGCGCAGTTCGCCGAAACCGCCTCGCTCGTCGCCGCCGTCCGCTCGGCATCACGCGGCGGGCTCTGACCATCCAACGCAGGAGAGACTTATGAAAACGATCGACGTTCGAACCGGCAGGCCCTATCAGGTGCTCATCGGCAAAGGGCTCTTGAAGGACGCAGGCAGGCTCGCTCGTCCCCTCGTCAAGGGAAGCCGCACGGTCATCGTGGGCGACAGCAACGTGATGCCGATTTACGGCGACGCCGTCGCCTCGAGCTTTTCCGAATCCGGATTCGA
>CABUOH010000088.1 GCA_902493085.1 uncultured Sutterella sp.
ACAGAGGGCGTGGTCGTCAACGGCGTGAGGCTCGATTCGGTTAACGAATGAAAAAGGCCTGCGGAGAATATCTGCAGGCCTTTGTGATTGGACGAGAGCGCGTGTCAGCCGGCGGCTCGAATGGCGTCCCGCGTGGCGATTGCAGCCTTGCGGGCGGCATCCTTCCAGTCGTCCTCGCGGCTTGCGTAGATGATGGCGCGGCCGGAGTTGATCACCATGCCGGTACCGGAGGCCGTCTTGCCGGCTTCGACGCAGGCGCGGATGTCGCCGCCCTGAGCGCCGACGCCGGGCACGAGCAGAGGCAGGTTCGGTGCAATTCGCCGCACGTTGGCGAGTTCAGCCGGATAGGTGGCGCCGACGACGAGGCCGAGCTCGCCCGAGAGATTCCACTCGTTGGCGGCAAGACGCGCCAGACGTTCGTAGATCTTCTCTCCGTTTACTTCAAGCATCTGGATGTCGTCACCGCCGGGATTGGAGGTGCGGCAGAGGATGAAGGCGCCCTTGTTCTCATAGGCAAGGTAGGGCTTGATGGTGTCGAAGCCCATGAAGGGGGAGAGCGTCACGCAGTCTGCTTCGTATCGTTCGAAGGCTTCCCGCGCGTAGTGTTCTGCCGTCGAGCCGATGTCGCCGCGCTTGGCGTCGAGGATGACGGGCACCTTCGGATGATGGGCGTGAATGTAGTCGATCACGGCCTTGAGTTCGGCCTCGGCGCCGCAGGAGGCGAAGTAGGCGATCTGCGGTTTGAATGCGCAGACGAGGTCGGCTGTGGCGTCGACGATGCCGCAGCAGAAGTCGTAGAGGGCCGTGCTGCGGCCCGCGAGCTCGTGCGGGAAACGGGTGGGATTGGGGTCAAGCCCGACGCAGAGCATGGAACCGGCGTTCTGCCAGCGTTCGCTGAGCATTTCGGTGAACTTCATGAGGTGCCTTCAGAGGGTGGTTGTCAATCGGGCGCTATCTTAACAAATTCTTTCGCGCCGCGGCCTTTCGGAATGAATTGCGCTATGCTCGACGACGGAGTTTCCTGCGGAGGAAATTCGATGAAAACGCCATGCCGGCAGGAGGATGGAGAAGATGATCACACGCAGACAGTTCATTGGAGCCGTTGGCTTCGTGACGGGCGCCGCTGCCGCGCCGATTTTTGCTTACGAAAGCCGATGGCCGAAAAAGCCTTCCGTGCCCACTGATCTCAATGCGCAGGAGTTTTTCACGGAATTGGCGGAAAAAGGCTCGGGCTTCGTCGTCGGCAACGAGAAGGCTGACACCGTCGTCATGATGGCCTTCGATACGCAGTGCCGCTGGTGCGCTTGGGAGTACGAGCAATTCAAGCCCTTTCTTGACCGCGTCAAGTTTGTCTGGCATCCGGTGGCGGTGCTCAATCCGTGGAGCGAGCTTCAGGGAGCGGCCATTCTGGCGGCCAAGGATCCCGGTGCGATGTTTCTTGAGAACGAGTCTCGCCTGAAGGATGCCGGGTTCAAGGGGATCGATGTGCGAACGATGGACATACCGTTTGAAAAGCGCGAGGCCGTGTGGACCAATACCAAGATCTTCCGCCGAGCCGCTGCGCGGGAGGTGCCGTTCGGGGTGATGCGAAGGGCCGACGGAAGCTATGCCGCAGTGTGCGAGCAGACGGGAGAATCGTTTGCAAAGTTGCTCGACAAGTAGGCGGCCTCGGGGAGATGGACAAGGAAAAGGCCGGCGATCGGATGATCGCCGGCCTTTGTCTTGGACCGCCCGTTGTTGAGAACGGGCGGCGTACAGCTTGTCAGGCGTGACGGATTACATCATGCCGGGCATGCCCATGCCTTCCATGCCGGCGGGCATCGGCTTTTCTTCCTGCGGAATGTCGGCAACCATGCAGTCCGTCGTGAGGATGAGGGATGCAACGGAGGCGGCGTTCTGAAGAGCGGTGCGGGTGACCTTCGTCGGGTCGAGAACACCCATTTCAACGAGGTCGCCGTATTCGCCGGTCTGGGCGTTGTAGCCGAAGTTGCCTTCGCCCTGAGCGACGGTGTTGACCACGACGCTCGGTTCGTCGCCGGCGTTGGCGACGATCTGGCGAAGCGGCTCTTCCATGGCGCGCAGAACGATGCGGATGCCGGCGTTCTGTTCGTCGTTGTCGCCCTTGATGTCGCGGATGGCCTGCTTGGCGCGGATGAGCGCGACGCCGCCGCCGGCCACGATGCCTTCTTCAACAGCGGCACGGGTGGCGTGCAGAGCGTCTTCGACGCGAGCCTTCTTTTCCTTCATTTCGACTTCGGTGGCGGCGCCGACCTTGATGAGCGCCACGCCGCCGGCGAGCTTGGCAACGCGTTCCTGAAGCTTTTCACGGTCGTAGTCGCTCGTGGCGGCTTCGATCTGCGTGCGGATGTTCTTGACGCGGTTTTCGATGGCTTCGGCCTGACCGGCACCGTCGATGATCGTCGTGTTTTCCTTCGTGACTTCAACCTTCTTGGCCGTGCCGAGCTGTTCGAGCGTGGCCTTGTCGAGCGTGAGGCCGACGTTGGTCGAGATGACCGTGCCGCCGGTGAGAACGGCGATATCCTCAAGCATGGCAGCGCGGCGGTCGCCGAAGCCCGGAGCCTTGACGGCCACGACCTTGAGGATGCCGCGGATGGAGTTCACCACGAGGGTGGCAAGCGCTTCGCCGTCGATGTCTTCAGCAATGATGACGAGCGGGCGAGCAGCCTTGGCGACCTGTTCGAGCACCGGGAGAAGTTCGCGGATGTTGCTGATCTTCTTGTCGTGCAGGAGGATGAACGGGTTGTCGAGAACGGCGGCCTGCTTTTCCGGCTGGTTGATGAAGTACGGGGAGAGGTAGCCGCGGTCGAACTGCATGCCTTCAACGACTTCGAGTTCGTTCTTGAGGGACTTGCCGTCTTCGACCGTGATCACGCCTTCCTTGCCCACCTTGTCCATGGCTTCGGAGATGATGTCGCCGATTTCAGCGTCGGAGTTGGCGGAAATGGCGCCGACCTGAGCAATTTCCTTGTTGGTCGTCGTCGGCTTGCTGATCTTGCGGAGTTCTTCGATGGCGGCGGCGACGGCCTTGTCGATGCCGCGCTTGAGATCCATCGGGTTCATGCCGGCGGCAACGAACTTCATGCCTTCGTCCACGATGGCCTGAGCGAGAACCGTGGCGGTCGTCGTGCCGTCGCCGGCGTTGTCGCTCGTCTTGGAGGCGACTTCACGCACCATGCAGGCGCCCATGTTTTCGAACTTGTCCTTGAGTTCGATTTCCTTGGCGACGGACACGCCGTCCTTCGTCACCGTCGGAGCGCCGAAGGCGCGGTCAAGCACGACGTTGCGGCCCTTGGGACCGAGCGTGACCTTGACGGCGTTGGCGAGAACATTGATGCCGCGGACCATCTTGGAGCGGGCGTCATCACCGAAAAGAACCTGCTTAGCAGCCATTTTTTTAATCCTTTACGTTCTTAGAAAAACAAATGATGTAAGGCGCTGACGAGCCTTCGATTAGGCGAGGACGCCCATGATGTCTTCTTCGCGCATGACGAGCAGCTCTTCGCCGTCGACCTTGACGGTCTGGCCGGAGTACTTGCCGAAGAGAACGCGGTCGCCGACCTTGACGTCGAGAGCGATGATGCGGCCGGCTTCGTCGCGCTTGCCCGGACCGACGGCGATCACTTCGCCCTGATCGGGCTTTTCACCAGCGGAATCGGGAATGACGATGCCGAAGGCGGTGGTCGTTTCAGCAGCAAGACGCTTGATGATGACGCGGTCATGCAACGGACGGATCTGCATTTGTTGTTCTCCAAATAAAACGGTTTCCGGCAGGGCGGTCGAATCTCGCCTTGTCGGGCGAGGCCGGTATGCCGGATGCAAAAAAAAGATTGCCGGGGCGAACCGCATGGGCGGCTTTGCCTTAGCATTTAAACCCTATATGGGGATGCCTCCTTGAAAAACAAGGGGGCTGTTGACGATTTTTTACAGGTTCTCGGCGCGCTGCAGAAGAGCGCCGTGAAAAGGCCTGCGGCGAAGGGAATGATGCGGATTTCAACAAGGAGTTCTGCGGCCGCCTGTGCGGTTGCGTGGGTGTTGTCGGCGGGCTTGTGGAGCGCTTCGTGCATGGCCGGAGCCGCTTCTGCGGGGCTGCCTGCGGCACTCAAAAAGGCTGCTGCGCAGTGCGGCGTCGATCCGAGGGCGGTGACCGTTTCGGTCGTTGCGCTTGATGGGCTTCGGATGCCCGAAGGCGGAAAAATGCCGGTCGTTCAGCCGCTTCTGGCCGTCAACGCGGACCGCTTGGTTTCTCCCGCTTCGACGGCAAAGCTTGTGACGACGCTCGCCGGGCTCGAACTCCTCGGTGCGGACTGGCGATGGACGACGGGGCTCTACGCTCAGAGTCGTCCCGATGCCCGGGGGCGTGTCGGCGGCGTTTGGCTCAGGGGCGGCGGAGACCCTACGCTCGTTGCGGAAAAGTTCGGTCAGCTCGTGGAACGGATGGCTCGGATGGGCGTGAGCCGAATCGAAGGTGATCTGACGGTCGATCGTTCGTTCTTTGATGTGCCTGCAGGCGATCCTTCTGCTTTTGACGGACGCGGATCGCGCCCCTACAACCTGCTTCCCGATGCCGCTGCGGCGGGTTATCGAAGCCTTTCCTTCGAGTTCGTACCCGACGAAGCGTCGGGCGTCGCCCGCATCGTCGGCGTGCCTGAGCTCTCCGGACTGGAGATGCCGGAGACGATCAGACTCTCCGGAGGCGGGTGCGGAGACTGGAAGACGGCGATCGGCTACAGGCTTGAGCATCTCGCCGACGGCAGGCTTGCCGCCCGCTTTGACGGGGCCCTGCCTCTTGCCTGCGGCTCCAAAACCTTCAGCGTTGTGTCGCTTTCACAAAACGAATATCTGGAACGCCTCTTCAGGGGGTACTGGGAACGCAACGGGCGCGTCTGGACGGGGCGTGTCGTCGAGGGACGCGTGCCCGAAGGCGCCTTGAAGCTGGCGGAGCTGAAGTCGGAAGCGCTCCCCGTTGTGACCGTGCTCGTCAACAAGTGGTCGAACAATCTGATTGCCCGTCATATTTTTCTGACGCTCGGCACGCTCAGGCACGCACATGCATCCAATGACGACGGCGTGACGGCATCCGGAAAGGTCTTTGAGCCCATGAGGAAGAGCCTGCCCGGCGTGACGATCGACGATGCGCGAGCGGTGCTTGCCGGCTGGCTGGCTGAAAAAGGCGTGCCTGAGGGAGCGGTCATGATTGACAACGGCTCGGGGTTGTCGAGAACGTCGCGCGTGACGGCGCGTGCCATGACGCAGATTCTGGCGGCCGGCTGGCTCTCGCCGCGCATGACAGAATATGCGGCCTCCCTGCCGGTCTCGGGCGTCGACGGCACGATGAGGAAACGTTCGGAGGCGGCCGGCCGGACCCATCTGAAGACCGGCTATCTGCAGGATGTTCGCTCGATCGGCGGCTACGTTTACGGCTGCAACGGCCGCCGCTATGCGCTTTACGCAAGCGTGCACGGAGAGCGAAACATGGCGGGCGGGATCAAGTTTCTCGACAAGGTGGTTGAGTGGACATACCAGCAGAAGTGAGGGTCTCGACGGCATGATGCGGAACCATCCCGCATGAGAAAGAGGAACGTGGAGATTCGAAGACAAAAAAGCCCCCGCCCTCCGTCGTAGCCGGAGGGCGGGGGCTTTTGGGATAACGGCTGCTACTCCTTGGCCGCCACGGCATCGAGCACGATGCCGGGTGTCAGCAGTTCGGGAAGCACTTGAACGGTGCCGTCGGGCCAGTAAAGAAGATAGAGCGGCACGC
>CABUOH010000089.1 GCA_902493085.1 uncultured Sutterella sp.
TCAACTCTTTGTCAAATTTATTCGCTGTTGACTTGTCGTCGTCAGCGAAGGATTGAAATTAAACACCATACGAACGCGCTTGTCAAACATTTGCCTCAAAATCCGTATTACTACGTAGTTTTCGTGCAATCTCCGTCAACGTCTTGTCCGTGCGCGTCCGATTGTTTTCAGATCACTCTTTATTGGAGTATCGTCTCACGTGGCGCCCGCCGCGCCCTCTTCACCTTCTTCAATCTTCCGCGCATGACGCCTTCCCAACCTTGACCCATCTGAAACCCCTTGCCGCACTCGCCCTGATTCTCGCCGCCACGCTTGAGATGCGCGGCCCGATCACGGCCGTAGGCCCGCTCGCCGGGCGCCTCACTTCGGAGCTCGACCTTTCCGCATCCGAATACGGCCTTGCGGCCGCCCTTCCGATTGCGGCCTTCGGCCTCTTTTCCTTCGCGGCCCCCGTCGCAGCACGGCGCTTCGGGCTCTACGGCGCCGTCATCGTCCTTCTTGCCGTGCTTGCGGCGGGCGGTTTCGTGCGTTCCCTCCAGAGCTACCCCGCGCTTTTGCTCGGCACGCTTCTGATCGGTGCGGGCATCGCAGCGCTCAACGTCCTCATGCCCGTCGTCGTCAAGTCGCAAAACGAAGCCAAGACGGGCATGCTCCTGGGTCTCTACACGGGCGTCGTCGGGCTCTCAGGCTCAATCGGGGCCCTCACCTCGCATCCGCTCGCCGCCCTCACGAACTTCACCCAAGCCTCCTTCCTCGCCTGGGCCGCCTACGGCGCCCTCATCTTCGCGCTTTGGCTCGCCGCCTTCGGACGGACCACGGGCCCTTCGGCTACGCTCCTTCATGCGCCGTCGCTTCGCCGCCATCCCGGCGCCTGGGCCCTCACGGCCGTCATGGGACTGCAGTCGCTTCTCATTTACACGCTCGCCGCGTGGCTTCCTCCCTATCTTGAAACGAAGGGCATCTCGGCCGACACGGCGGGCGCCGCCCCCGCCCTCTTTCTCCTCTCCGGCCTGCCCGCCTCCCTTCTCACGGACCGCTTCATGCGGCGGTGCGGTCCGGAATGGGTGTCCGAGGCACTCATGTCGCTTTCCTATCTTGCCGGCCTCTGGCTCTGGACTTTGGGCGGACCCTGGATCTTTCTCGGGAGCATTCTTGCAGGCGCCCCTCAGGGCTCGATGCTCTCCGCGGCCTTCATTCTGATGGCCCGAAAGACGCGTTCCCCCGCCCACATGCTCAGTCTCTCGACGCTCAGCCAAGGCGTGGGCTATCTGGGCGCGGGCTTCGGCCCCCTCGTTTTCGCGACGCTTCTCCCCGCGGGCTGGGGCGCTTCGCTCGCCTTCGTCGCCTTCATCATCGTGCTTTGGGCGCTCGCGGGGCTTGCAGCCTCGCGCTTTGACGACATTCATCCGCAGGCATAATCCTCAGGCCGGCGCCCCGCCCATGTACACTGTCGGCGCCCGGACGCCTGCGTCCTCCAAACCGCCATCCGATCCACTCTCTTTTATATATAGCCCGTCATGTCCCTTCCCGCCGAGCTCGGCAGCACGTCGAAACCCGTCGTGCTTCTCCTTGACTTCGAAGACGCAAGCGCCGCACTCGAGGCGTCGCTCGCCCTTGCGCTCCCCGAGCCGACCCGTGACCGGATCGCGGCCTTCAGCCATCCCGTGCGCAGGCGCCAGACCTGCTGGGGACGCATCCTCGCAGGGGCGGCCACCCGCGCGCTGGGGTGCCGCCTCGTCGAAGACCCGCCCTATGCGCCCTACCTTCTCAAGGACGAACGCCGCACCGCGCTCTGCGTCGCGCATACGGGCACGAGCATCGCGCTCGGGATCGCCTCCGAAGCCGATCCCGTCATGGGGCTTGACCTCGAGACGCTTCGGCCCGTTCGCAGCATCGAGGGCATGGCCCGCATGAGCTTCGGCGAAGTCGCCCGGGCCGTCGTTGCCGAATGCGGGGCCTGCGGCACAGCCGAGCCCTTCTTTCGGGCCTGGGGCATGAAGGAATCCGAAATCAAGCTTAACCGCGGCCGCGGGGGCTTTCGCCTGACGCTCGACGATTGCGGGCGCCCCGTCGTTCTCGACCCCGACGGACGGCCGCTCGTCGCCACCCATGAAGCCTTCGGCGACCTTCGCCTCACCGTTCTCACGAGCGTCGAGCGTCCGAACGTCGTGCAGACCTCGCCCGACGAAGTCGAACGCCTGCTTCTCAACACCGCTCCCCGCGCCTGATCCTGAGGCATATTCGCGAATTGGTTTGCGGTTGCAACCGCATGCCGTCCGCAGGCGCCACATCCGCTACACTTTCTGATTGGCCGGACTCCGCATCCGGCCCGTGTTCTCCACTCAGAAGGATTCTCCGCCGTGCGCCGTTCATTGACCGCCGTCCTGGCGCTTTCAATCTGCTCCGCCTCAGCCTTTGCCGCCGATACGCTCAGGATCAGCATCAAGGGGCTTGACGGCGACCTTGCGACCAACGCCCAAGCCTGGGTCGAACCTCTTGAAAAGGCGGGCTACACCGACACGCCTGCCGCACGCATGAACGTTGAAAAGGCGGTTCGGCTCTCGCTTCGCGCGCTCGGCTACTACCAGCCGGCCGTTTCCATGTCAGTCAAGGAAAAGAAGACGCTCGAGGTGACGGTCGTGCCGGGCGAGCCCGTGCGCATTTCGGCCGTCGACGTGCACGTCACGGGACCGGGCGCGGACGAGCGCTTCTTCAAGTTCCTGCAAAAGCGCCGCGTCCCCAAAAAGGGCGACGTGCTCAATCACGCCAAGTACGAAGACTTCAAGAGCGCCCTCACGAACACTGCCCTTCACTTGGGCTACTTCGACGCGGAGTTCGTCAAGAGCGAGCTCGGCGTCTCGATTCCCCTTCGCGAAGCCGTCTGGTCGATCGACTACGAAACGGGCGAACGCTGGCGCTTCGGCGACGTCACCTTCTCGGGCTCGCAGATCGACGAGGAGCTCCTTCGCAACATGACGCCCTTCAAGAAGGGCGACTACTACAACGCGGATGTGCTCGGAGACTTCAATCAAAAGCTCGCTTCTACGGGCTGGTTCAAGTCCGCCGTCGTCGCCCCCGACTTTCAGGCCGCACGCGAAGCGGGCTCCACCGAACTGCCCATGGACGCCGACGTCACGCCGCGCGCCTCGAACGTCTTCGAAACGGGTCTGGGCTACGCCACCGATACGGGACCGCGCGCCAAGTTCGGCTGGAAAAAGCCCTGGGTCAACAGCCGCGGCCACAGTCTCTCCTCCTCGACCGAACTCTCGGCCGAGGAGCAGCTCGTCGACGTCACCTACAAGATTCCCGTTGCCGCCAATCCGCTTGAGGAATACTGGATCGCCCAAGGCGCCATGAAGCGCGACAGCGTCAACGACACGGACTCCAACAACATGACGCTCGCGCTTTCGCGCAACTGGGAGTTTTCCACGGGCTGGCAGCGCTCGATCGGCGTGCACTGGATGTACGACTCCTTCACGCAGGCGGGCGTTTCAAGCGACACCATGCTCGTCTATCCCGGCATCAGCTTCTCGCGCACGCGCGCACGCGGCGGCATGATGCCCTACTGGGGCGACACCCAGCGCTACAGCATCGACACGGGCAGCCGCTATGTCGGCAGCGACGTCGACTTCATCATCCTTCAGGCCCACGGCACGCTCATCCGCTCCCCGAAGCGCGGCCACCGCTTTGTGCTTCGCGGCAGCGCGGGCAAGATCAAGACGAACGACTTCGAGGAAGTCCCGCCCGACCTTCGCTTCTTCGCGGGCGGCGACCGCTCGGTTCGCGGCTACGAATACGAGTCCATCTCCCCGCGCGACGCCGAAGGCCGCCTCACCGGCGCCTCCTGCATGGTGACGGCGAGCGTCGAATATCAATACAACGTGACGGGCAAATGGTGGACCGCCGTCTTCTTCGACGTGGGCGACGCGGGCAACAGCTTCGCCAACTTCGACTGGAAAAAGGGCGCAGGCGTGGGCCTTCGTTGGAATTCGCCCGTGGGTCCCGTCAAGCTTGACGTCGCCAAGCCCGTAGGCGCCGCCGATGAAGACCGTGGCGTTCAGTTCTACATCGGTCTCGGAGCAGAACTATGAGACGTTCAGCCAAAATTCTTCTCGCCGCCGGCGGCGTCCTTGTCCTCACGGCGGCCGGCCTTGCCTGGCTCGTCGTCACGCCCTCGGGCCAGCAGACGCTGCTTCGCACGGCGCTGCCGCTCGTGCCCGGCCTCAAGGCGGACTCGATCGAGGGACACTTCTTCGACCTTTCGATCACGAACGTCGCCTACGAGATGCCCGGGCTCTCCGTTGGGGCCGACCGCATCACGCTCAAGCTCGACCGCCGCGCGCTTCTCTCCGAACGCCGCATCGCCGTCACGAAGCTCGAGATCCTGCACCCGCACGGCGTGCTCGACTCCGCCTCGCTGCCCGCCTCCGCGCCCGACGAACCCGCCTCCGAGACGGGTCCCGTTTCCATGCCGTGGCCCGTCGCCCTTGAAAACGCCGAGATCACGAGCCTCGACTTCACGGCCGACGGCACGAAGGTGACGCTCGCCTACTTGGGCACATCCGCCGAGTGGATCGGCGACGCATTGTCGATCAAGCCCCTGCGCCTGCGCTCGCTCGCGGTCGCGCTTCCGGGCTCCGAAAAGACCGCCGAAGAACGCGCCGCCCAGCAAAAGCAGGAAGCCGAGCGTCGGGCCGCGGAACTCAAGGCGAAATTCGAGGCCCGCGAGCCCGTTGTCACGTTCGATGCGGCCGAACTCAACAAGACGCTCGCAGAGCTCTTTTCCAAGCCGCTCCTCTCGGGCCTTCCCGACGTGAGCCTTCCCTTTTCGCTCGACGTTGCGGAGCTTGAGGCGACCGACCTGAAGCTCGCAGGCGACTCGCCCCTCGTCGTCGACGAACTCAAGCTCGACGCCGCCATGAAGGGAAGCGCCGTCGAAATCCGCAGGTTCGACTTGAAAATGCCCGAAGCGTCGGGCTCCCTCAAGGGCCGCGCCCGGCTTTCGGGGACATGGCCGCTCGACCTTCGCGCAAACGCGCGCCTCGCCCTTTCGCCCGTGCGGGGTGAAACGGCCGACGTAACGCTTGTGGGCGAAGTGCTCGGCAAGGTCTCGCTCGCCGCAACGGCCCAAGGCCCCATTCCCGCCAAGGTGCTCCTTGCCGCCGAACCCGCCACGGCCGGCCTTCCCTTCTCCGTCACGCTCGCCTCGCCCGGCTTCAAGCTTCCCTTGGAAGGCGCAAAGGCCGAGGAGGAGACCGCACTCAAGAACCTTTCCCTTCGCATGTCGGGCGACGCCCGCGACTGGAAGCTTCGCGCCAATCTCGGCGTCAAGGCCCCGGGCACGCCCGCCGCAACCGCCGACCTCAAGGGCCGCGGCACGCTCACGTCGCTATCGCTCGACGCGCTTTCCGCCAAGACGGCGGGCGGCACGGGTCTCGCCACGGGCGAAGTCTCCTGGCGCGACGCGCTTCGCTGGAAGGGCGACCTCAAGCTCGAAAACCTCGACGTCGCCGCCTTCGCCCCTTCGGTCAAGGCCGTCCTCTCGGGCAACTCCCGCACGACGGGCCGCGTCGACAAGAAGGGCTGGCGGGTCGAGCTTCCGGAATTCGACCTCAAAGGAACGATTGAAAAGGCGCCTCTCTCCGTTCACGGCGCCGCCACGGCGCAAAGCCCGATGAAGGTCTACGTGCCCGACGTGAAGGTATCGCTTGCCGACAACACGCTCACGGCCCGGGCCATGCTCGAC
>CABUOH010000090.1 GCA_902493085.1 uncultured Sutterella sp.
ATGCTCAGCTATCCCTTCAATTCCTCCACCACGGTTCTCTACCTCAACCTCCCCAAATTCAAGAACGCCGGCCTGCCGACCGATCCGGACAAGCTGCCGCGCACCTGGCCTGAAATCGAAAAGGCCGCCAAGGCCCTCAAGGCCGCGGGCGAAGCCTGCCCGATGACCACCTCCTGGATGGGCTGGACTCAGCTTGAAAGCTTCTCCACCTGGCACAACGTCGAATACGCCACGCTCAACAACGGCTTCGGCGGCACCGATGCCCGCCTCATGGTCAACTCCCCGCTTCATCAGCGCCATATCGAAAACTTGGCCCGCATGGCCAAGGAAGGCACCTTCGTCTACAAGGGCCGCGGCAATCTGGCCGACGCCACCTTCTACTCGGGCGAATGCGCGATCAACATGGGCTCCTCGGGCTCTCTGAGCAACATTCGCCGCAACGCCAAGTTCGAGTACATGACGATGCCGATGCCCTACTACGAGGACGTGCCTGACGCACCGCAGAACACCGCCATCGGCGGCGCCTCGCTCTGGGCCATGGCGGGCAAGTCCGACGAGCAGAACCGCTGCGTGGCCGAGTTCTTCCACTATCTCTCCGATCCGCAGGTTCAGGCCAACAACCACATGCGCACGGGCTACCTCCCCGTGACGCAGAAGGCCTTTGAAATTGCGAAGGCGAGCGGCTACTACGAAAAGAATCCTGGCGCCGACGTCGCCGTCAAGCAGATGCTCAAGACGACCGACAAGAGCCGCGGCATTCGTCTCGGCTACCTGCCCAATATCCGCACGATCGTTGACGAGGAATTCGAAAAGATCTGGTCCGGCAAGTCGAACGCCAAGGACGCCCTTGACGCCGTCGTGCGCCGCGGCAACGAGCAGCTCGTTCGCTTTGAACGCGTGACGAAGTAAGCCACGGTCCTTTCCCGACGAAAGCCGGCCGGTGCGTTCCTCCCACCCCTGAGCAACGCGTCCCCGCCCGGCTTCGCCCGTGCATCCCGAAGACGGCCGGACGCTGCGTTCGGCCGCCTTGCGGGATGCTTGCGGTTAGGTTTTCAATATCCTCAGAGTCAACAACGTGGAAAAACGAGTCGTATTCCAAAACCGCTGGCTGCCCTACCTCTTGGTGGCGCCGCAGCTCGCCATTACGCTCATCTTCTTTTTCCTGCCCGCCGGCCAGGCCATCTACCAGTCGGTGCTGATGCAGGATCCCTTCGGGCTCAGCACCGAGTTCGTCGGTCTGCAGAACTTTGAAACGCTGCTCTCCGACCCGAACTACGTCGCAAGCTTCAAGGTCACGATGGTTTTCTCGGCGCTCGTCGCCTTTCTCGGCCTGGCGATCAGCCTGCTGCTCGCCGTCTGTGCGGACCGCGTGCTTCGCGGCGCCTCGGCCTACAAGACCTTTCTCATCGTGCCCTACGCCGTCGCCCCCGCAGTGGCGGGCGTCCTCTGGATGTTCATCTTCAATCCGACGCTCGGCGTGCTCTCCTATGCGATGCGCATGTTCGGCATCGATTGGAACTATCTGGTCGATGCCGATCAGGCCCTGACGCTTTTGGTCATCGCGGCCGTTTGGAAGCAGGTGAGCTACAACTTCATCTTCTTCCTGGCGGGTCTTCAGGCCATTCCGAAATCGCTTCTCGAGGCGGCCGCCATGGACGGCGCCGGTCCCTTCCGGCGTTTCTGGACGGTGGTCTTCCCGCTGCTCTCGCCCACGACCTTCTTCCTTCTCGTGATGAACATCGTCTACGCGTTCTTCGACACGTTCGCCATCGTCGACGCGACCACCATGGGCGGTCCGGGCCAGGACACGAACATCCTCGTCTACAAGGTGTTCGTCGACGGCTTCCGCAACATGGACTTCGGCGGCTCTGCCGCTCAGTCCGTCATCCTGATGGCGATGGTGATCGTCCTCACGGTCATCCAATTCCGCTTCATCGAGCGGCGTGTCAACTACTGACGGGAGGCGACAGATGGTTGAAAATCGTCCCTGGCTCAATTTCTTCACGCACCTGATTCTGATTTTGGGCGTGATCGTGGTGGTCTTCCCGGTCTACGTGGCGTTCGTCGCGTCGACGCAGACCGCCGTCGAAGTGGAACAGGCGCCCATGAGCCTCCTTCCGGGCGCCCACTTCATCGAAAACTACATGCAGATCCTCGTCGAGGGCGGCGGAACAGCGTCGCGCGCGCCGGTGGGCCGCATGCTCTTCGTATCGCTCATGATGGCCATGGGCATCTCGATCGGCAAGATTCTGATCTCGCTCGTCTCGGCCTTCGCGATCGTCTACTTCCGCTTCCCCGGCCGCAAGCTCTGCTTCTGGCTGATCTTCATCACGCTGATGCTGCCCGTCGAAGTGCGCATCTCGCCCACCTATGAGGTGATGGCGGGGCTGCACCTTCTGGACAGCTGGGGCGGCCTGATTCTTCCGGTGATTGCATCGGCGACGGCGACCTTCCTCTTCAGGCAGTTCTTCCTCACCGTGCCCGACGAGCTCACGGAAGCCGCCCGCATGGACGGCGCGGGACCGATGCGCTTTTTCTTCACGATCCTGATGCCGCTTTCGCTCACCAACATTGCGGCCATGTTCGTGATTCAGTTCATCTACGGCTGGAACCAGTACCTGTGGCCGCTGCTTGTGACCACGTCCGAGGACATGTACCCGATCGTGATCGGCATCAAGCGCATGATCGGCGGCGGCGACTCCGCCAACGAATGGAACCTCATCATGGCGACGGCCATGCTTGCAATGATCCCGCCCGCCATCGTGGTGACCGTCATGCAGCGCTGGTTCGTCAAGGGCCTCGTCGACACGGAAAAGTAAGAGACAGACAACATGGCTAACATTCAATTCAAAGACATCCGCAAGAGTTATGGCGACGTGGCCGTCGTGCACGGCATCTCGCTCGACATCAAGGACGGCGAATTCATCGTGATCGTGGGCCCGTCGGGCTGCGGCAAATCGACCCTGCTGCGCATGGTGGCGGGGCTAGAGCAGATCACCTCGGGCGAACTCGTCATCGGAGAGCGCGTCGTCAACACGCTCGAACCCAAGGATCGCGACTGCGCCATGGTGTTCCAGAACTATGCGCTCTATCCGCACATGACGGTCTTCGACAACATGGCCTACGGCCTCAAGATCCGAGGGGTGCCCAAGGACGAGATCGAACGCCGCGTCAACGAAGCCGCAGAGATGCTTGAGCTCGGCGGCCTGCTCGCGCGCCGTCCGCGACAGCTCTCGGGCGGTCAGCGCCAGCGCGTCGCCATGGGGCGGGCGATCGTGCGCGAACCCTCGGTCTTCCTTTTTGACGAGCCGCTCTCGAACCTCGACGCGAAGCTTCGCGTTCAGACGCGCCTGCAGATCCAGAAGCTTCACCGCCGGCTCAAGACGACGAGCCTTTACGTCACGCACGACCAGGTCGAGGCCATGACGCTCGCGCACCGCATGATCGTGATGAACGCGGGCCGTGCCGAACAGGTCGGTACGCCGCAGGAAGTCTATGACGATCCCGAAACGATGTTCGTTGCGAACTTCATCGGTTCGCCCCCGATGAACCTCATCCGCGGGCGCGTTTCCGCCGACGGGAGTCACTTCGAGCACGACGCGGGCGTGCTGTCGCTGCCCGAACCCTGCACGGCGCTAGCCTCCCGTTCGGTGGTGCTAGGCGTGAGACCCGAGCACGTGACGCTGCGCCCCGAGGGCGGGCTCGGCGCCTTTGAGGTCGAGACTGTTGAGGCGCTCGGCGCGGATCATCTGATTCACGGCGTTCTGCTCGGACAAAACGTGGTCTTCCGAGTCGACAACCACCTGTACATTCCCGAAGTGGGTGCGAGGGCCGGGCTCGAATTCTCGGCCAAGCACGTCTACTGGTTCGATCCGGAGACGACGAGGCGCATTCGTTTGTAACGCAGGCCGAGAGGCGGGACCGGCGAGGTCGGTTCCGCTTCAGGCTACAATCAGAACGTCGCTCCGCGAGGGGCGGCGTTCATTTTTTTCATGCAGGAGCGTCGTTCGATGCCGGACTATCTTCTTGACTGGCTGTCGGGCGCCGGCGCCGAAGCCGCGGTCTTTGCAAGCGCCTTCATCTCGTCCACGCTGATGCCGGGCGGCTCCGAAGCGCTGCTCGCGGGCGCGCTCTCTCAGACGCCCGACGATGAGGCGCGCATTCTTCGGCTCGTGCTTTTCGCCACGGCGGGCAACACGCTCGGCGCCATGACAACCTGGCTCATCGGCCGGTTGATACCTGAAAGGGAGAAGGCGGGAAGGGCGCTCTCGTGGCTGAGGCGCTGGGGAGCGCCGGCTCTGCTCCTCTCATGGCTGCCCGTCGTCGGAGACGCGCTGCCGCTTGCGGCCGGCTGGCTCAGAATGCCGGCTTTGCCCAGCGTTCTCTGGATCGGCGCGGGCAAGCTCCTTCGCTATCTCGTCGTGACGGCGGGCGCGCTGGCGCTCGTCTGAGAGGACGCGGTCTGCAGGATTCTCAATCAAGGAAGATGTCGTCGTGAACATGCTCACGGGCCTTGTGCTCATCTATTTGATCGTTTTGATGTGGTTCGGCTTTTGCGGAGAGCGCCATGCGGGCTCGGGACGCGCTTTTCTGACGAGCGGCGGGCGCGCGGGGGCGCTCCTTTGTGCGCTGTCGCTCGTGAGCACCATCATCGGCGGCTCGGCCACGCTCGGCATGGGAAGCCTCGCGCAGAAGACGGGCTCGGGCGCCTTCTGGTGGCTCGGCGTCGGCGCGATCGGCCTCTTTCTTCACGGCTGGATCGCACCGAAGATCCGCGCGCTGCCTGCCGTGACGCTTCCCGAGGTGGTCGGGATCGTGGCGGGGCGCAATGCCGAACGCTGGGCGGGCGTCATCATCGCGGTCTCCTGGATTGCCGTGACCGCCGCACAGTTCGTCGCGCTCCATACGCTTCTCATGACGCTTTCGAGTCCGCTTGCCGCCGAAGTGCTCTACGTCATGATCGCGGGGGTCGTGATCATACACACGATCACGGGCGGGCAGAGCGCAGTGATTCGAACCGATGCCCTGCAGGCGGTGCTGCTGATCGGAGGCTTTACGGCCGCCGCCTTCTGGTTGTTGGGCGACCGGCCGGCCGCACTGGCTAAGCTCGATCCCGTGCCCTTCGGCGAGAACTTCGGATTGTGGGACTGGGGCCGGATGATGCTGCTCGTGGGCATCACCTACGTGGTGGGGCCCGACATGTTCTCCAGAACCTTCTCCGCACGCGACGGCCAGACCGCCCGTCTCGCGGCCTGGGTTGCCTCGCCCTGGCTCGTCTGGTTCGGCATCGTCGTCACCGGACTGGCGCTCCTCAATCTGCAGGATCCTCAGCCCGTGGCAGGCTGGCTCTCCGAGACTTCAAATATGCCCGACTGGCTCAAGGGCGCACTCGCGATCGGCCTCATCAGCGCGCTTTGCGGCTCGGCCGACACGGTGCTCCTTTCGGCGTCGGGCATCGTCGAGCGCAGCCTTCTGGCGGGCGACCGCACGAGCGTCGTTCGCTTCTTCGTAGGCGTCTTCGGCTTTGCCGCGGCCGCGGCGGTCTATGTCTCGAAGGACATCATCTGGCTGCTGCTGACGGCCTATTCCTTCTTCGTGCCCGGCGTGGCGCTCCCGCTTCTCATCGCGCTCGCGGGCCGGGTGAGGCGCCTCAACGCGCAGCTCTGGACGGCAGGCGCCGTCTTCGGCGGACTCGGCGGGCTGGTGGGCAACGTGACGGG
>CABUOH010000091.1 GCA_902493085.1 uncultured Sutterella sp.
GCGCCGCTTTTCGAGGGCTTGGCAGAAAACCGTTCTTCTCAACATGAAGGATCGTCTTGACGGCATCTTCACCGGCACGTCTAACGTCATGTACGCCAAGGAACTCGGTCTTACGCCTCACGGCACGATGGCGCACGAATTCCTGCAGGCTTGTCAGGCGCTCGGTCCGCGGCTGCGCGACACGCAGGTCTTCGCTTTTGAGATGTGGGCCAAGGAGTATCGGGGAGACCTCGGCATCGCGCTCTCCGATGTTTACGGCATGGACCCCTTCCTGCGCGACTTCGACATGTTCTTCTGCAAACTTTTTGACGGCGTGCGGCACGATTCGGGCGATCCCTTCGTTTGGGGCGAGCGCATGATCGAGCACTGGAAGGCCAATCGATGCGATCCGAAGACGAAGTCCCTCATCTTCAGCGACAGCCTGACGGTTCCTCGCGCCATCGAGCTCTACGAGCGCTTCCACGGCCGCGTCAAAGTCGCGTTCGGCATCGGCACCAATCTGATGAACGATCGCGGTCCTCAGCCGCTCAATGTCGTCATGAAGATGGTGAAGGCCAACGGTCAACCCGTGGCCAAGATTTCCGACGCACCTGAAAAGGGCATGTGCGAGGACGAGGGCTATCTGCGTTACCTGAGGCAGGTCTTCGGGCTGCCGCCCACGGCGTGACGTTGCCGCAGACACGACGAATGCGCGGGGGTGCGGGCCGGAAGTCCGCGCCCCTGCGTTTTCTAAGTCTTTCGACTTAGTCGACCCTCCCTTTTGTAAAGAAAGCGCGGAAAGTTCTGCAGGGATCAGAAAATCCGTGTATGTTTGCATTCTGAGATATTTTGTAACGCGGTGCACATTGGAAAGTACAGTTGGCGTTCGCGCTTCGGACCGCACCTTCCAACGTACGCCATTTTCAACCGGCGACCGACATCTCGGCGGTCGCCACTGGGAGTCTCCATCGTGACTTTGTCCATCAAAAGCGTTGCGGCCGCAGCTGCAACCTTCCTGCTGCCTGCTGCCGCCATGGCAAGCGAGATGAACGGTGCCGAGCTCGGTCTGGCTTGGGCCGTGCCCTTTGCCGGCATTCTGCTTTCCATCGCGCTTTTCCCGCTTTTTGCCCCGCATATCTGGCACCATCATTTCGGCAAGATCTCCGTCTTCTGGGCCTTGTGCTGCATTTTCCCGCTCGCCGCGGTCTTCGGTCCGGGGACGGCCTTCAATGAAATCGCGCATGTTCTTCTTGCCGACTACGTGCCCTTCATCATCTTCGTCGGGTCACTCTTCATCGTTGCGGGCGGCATTCATGTCCGCGGCAGCTTCGTCGGCCGTCCGATCGTGAATACCGCCATCCTTGCGCTCGGCGCCGTGCTCGCCAACTTCATGGGCACCACGGGCGCCGCCATGCTGCTCATCCGCCCGCTCATCGGCGCCAACGAGAATCGGCAGCGCAAGGTTCACACCTTCATCTTCTTCATCTTCCTCGTCGCCAATGTGGGCGGGGCGCTTACGCCGCTCGGCGATCCTCCGCTCTTTCTCGGCTTCCTCAAGGGCGTGAGCTTCTTCTGGACGCTTGAACACCTTCTGTTGCCTTGGCTCGTTACCTGCGGCATCCTGCTTGCGGTCTACTTTGCAATCGACAGCTTCATGTTCGCCCGTGACGTCAAGGACGGCTTCAAGTCGCCCGAAGAGAAGAAGGCCATCGGAGTTGACGGCGGCATCAATATTCTGTTCCTCGCCGGCATCATCGGCACGGTTCTCATGTCGGGCTTCTGGCGTTCGGGCGTTGACTTCACGTTCCTCGGCGTGCACTTCTCGCTCGAAGGCGTGCTTCGCGACGTGCTCTTCATCGCGATCTCCTGCGCTTCCCTGATCCTTACCAAGAAAGCCACGCGCGAAGCCAACCACTTCAGCTGGGATCCGATTCTTGAAGTCGCCAAGCTCTTCTTCGGCATCTTTTGCTGCATTGTGCCGGTGCTTGCCATGCTCCGAGCCGGCCATGAAGGTCACTTTGCTCCGCTTGTGGCGCTCGTGACGAACGCTGACGGCAGCTTCAACAATACGTTCTTCTTCTGGCTTACGGGCATGCTCTCCGCGTTCCTTGACAACGCGCCAACCTATCTTGCGTTCTTCAACCTTGCAGGCGGGGATCCAGCCATGCTGATGGGCGAGGGTGCCAAGACCCTGATGGCCATCTCGATGGGTTCCGTATTCATGGGTGCCGTGACCTACATCGGCAACGCACCGAACTTCATGACGGTCTCCATCTGCAACGAACGCGGCATCAAGATGCCGACCTTCTTCGGCTACATGCTCTGGTCCGTCGCGATTCTTTTCCCCACGTTCTTCCTGATGGACATGATCTTCCTCGTATGAGCCTGAAGTAGGAACAATGGCTGTAAAAAGGCGCTTCGCTGCAAGAGATGCGAAGCGCCTTTGTGTTTTGCTTTGCGCCTGCAGGGAGAAACAACAAGGGGTTGCTTTAAGGCAACGCTAGTTCGAGGTGAAGGTTGATAGTTGATGAATTTCGGATGACATTTTGTGAGACTTGAGTTAAAGTACTCCCGTACCCGCACGCGGGCGCATCACGATGCGCCCGCGTGCTTTTTCATGAAAAGATGAGAGCGGAGCACGCAAAAACTCCTGCGGCCTGAAGTCGCATCTGGAGGAAGGCAATTTGCGTAAGAACTAAGCAACGGTCACCATACCGAGATCTGCGTCGCACCCGTTTCTCTTCATGAGCTGATCTGGTGTTTGGCGACGTCTTAGCTCCTCTTCTTTTCATCATAGAGGGTGATGACTGTTTTGTCATCATGTCCATTTTTTGCGTTTTTTTCAGAAAGGAATCTAGGGACACGTCACGCTATGCACCTCATCGTCGAACCCAAGGACGTCTCCGACGCCTACAGCACTCCCATCGTTCAGCAGACCTCCTTCTGGTCGCGCGTCAAGGCGAATTTGGGCATGCGGTCAAAGGCCTTTGAATTTTCAGTGCCCAACAGCGAGATCTACACCGATGTGGGCGGTTGGTCTCGCACCAATGCGGATCTCCTGATGTTCGCCCAACACTGCAGTCGTGACGAGTATGTGGCCTATCTGCCGTACGGCCCCGAAATCGAGCCGTCGGAGGAGAATCAGGGCCGCTTTTTAGAGGAGCTCTCAGAGTGTCTGAGAAGTTATCTGCCCAAGGGATGCCTGGCGATCCGATACGACCTCAACTGGCAGTCGCACTGGTGCAAGGAGAGCGACTTCGATGCCGAGGGCAATTGGCGCGGCTGCCCGCGAAAGGAGTTCCAGGAGATGCACATGAACTACGGCACGGCCACCTGGAATCTCCTTAAGGCAAACATGAACGTGCTCCCTTCCGATACCATCGTGGTGGATCTTTGCAGAAGCGAGGAGGACATTCTCGCTTCCATGAAGCCAAAGACCCGTTACAACATCGGACTTGCCCGCCGGAAGGGGATCGAGGTGCGGGAGATGGGGCCCGAGGCGCTGGGTCTCTGGTACGAGCTATACGCGCAGACGGCTGAGCGCAACGGTCTGCACGTCAATGACGTGCGTTATTTTGAGAGCGTCTTCGCAAGCCGCATGCAGTGTCCGGATCCGGAAGTGAGCGTCAAGCTGCTGATGGCCTTCCATGAAGAGAAGCCGCTTGCGGCGATGTTCCTCATTCTCTCGGCTCATCGTGCAACCTATCTCTACGGTGCGAGCGCCACCGAGGGCCGGCACCTGATGCCCACCTACGCACTGCAGTGGCGCGCCATGCAAACAGCCCGTCGAGCGGGCTGCAGCGAGTACGACCTTTTCGGCGTGGCGCCCAATGGGGATCCCTCTCATCCGATGCATGGCCTCTACCGCTTCAAGACGGGCTTCGGCGGGCAAATCTACCATCAGATGGGCTGCTGGGACTATCCGCTTGACATGGACGGCTACAGGCAGTTCGCGGCTCGCGAAATGAGCATGCCGGGCTATTACGCCTGAATCAACTCGAGAGAGAACGCGTAAGCACAAAACGGCGGCTCCTTGCGGATGCCGCCGTTTTCATCATGAAGATGCGCGGTCGCGCACGTTCAATGCCCGTGGTGAGGATGCACATGCCCTTGTGCGTTCCCGGAGGCGTGAGCATGGTCAGGCTCTTTCTCGCTCACCGGAATGAGATTGAGGCGTCCGTGGCGAACGCCGGGTTCAGCAGAGAGGCGCCTTGAGAGTGCGACGACGTCCTCGGCACTGCCGCGGATCACAACGGTTTCGACGCATTCGTCGTGCGTGGCGTGAACGTGCATGGTGGAGATCACTTCGCCCGCATGTTCGTGCTGATATTCCGTCATTCGCATGGCGAGCTGGCGCTCATGATGGTTGTAGGCGTAGCTGAGCACGCCCACACACTCCGAGTTCGGATTGGTCTTGAGGTCTTCGTTGGCGAGATGGTTGCGAAGAATGTCTCGAACGCATTCAGAGCGGTTGGCATAGCCGTGTTCGGACAGATACGCATCAAATCGATCGGCAAGCTCGTCGTCGATGGAAAGCGTGAATCGCTGCATGAGTGTTTCTCCCTTCGGAAGCAGTTGTGTTTAGCGGGCGCGGTAGAGCAGACTGCCGGCACGGTAGAGCTCGAAGACTTCATTGTCCGAGAGGGAGCCCGACGAAGCCGTGAGGGGGGCTCGAAGCACGATGAAGTCGGCACGCATGCCGCAGGCGAGGCGGCCCATTCCCTCAAAGGGCAGCACCCGCATGGGACGGGAGGTGTAGAGGGCGAGGGCTTCTTCGTTCGTTACGCATTCAGACGTGTTGAAGCGCGTGCCGTCCCAAGCCGTTCGGGTGACGGCGGCCCTCATCGAGACAAAGGGATCGTCGGGATCAGCCCACGCTGTGGCTGGGGCGTCCGACGAGAGCGCGAATGCTTCAAGCATGGATGAAGCGGTCTTTACGGGATAAACGCGCTCGAGGTCCTGCTGTGAAAGTACGGCTCTGTAGCCTTCGATTTCGGCATAGGGAAAGATCACTTGAGTCGTCACCCCGAAGTTCATCGGTGAGGCGTTCATGCGCGCGATCTGATCGGCATTAAGGAAGGTGGCGTGCTCGATGCGCACGGACGGCCGGTCGTGAAGCCACGGAGCTTCATGCTCAAAGCGTTCGATGATGCGCTCGACGGCTCGATCCCCCATGGCGTGGATGGAAAGCTGCACTTGGTTCATGCGCGCATATTCGGCGGCGGCTGCCAGAGCATCGTCGTCAAGCGTCACCATGCCGTTTGAGCCGTTGAGATAAGGTGACGTCACGGCTGCCGTAGCGCCCGAAACGCTGCCGTCGGCAAAGAGCTTGACGCCGGCGATGAAGTGCTCGCCCGAGCGGTCAGCTTCGGAGAGCGGCGACATGCCCTTGGGATCGCGCCCGCCCTTCCAGACGAGGTATAGCCCGGCGCGAACCGGGAAGCCTCGTCGGGCCGCCTCACGGTAGACGGCGAGTTGACGATAGTCGGCCATCATTTCCGTGACGGCGAGAATGCCGCGGGAGAGAAAGTGCTCGCCCGAAGCGAGCATCATCTCCACTTCGCTCTCGAAGGTCGGCTCGCCCATCAGGCGTTCGACGGCCTGTGCTGCGCTGAATTCCGTCAGCACGCCGTTGGGGCGCCCGTCCTCAAAGCGGCCGAATCGTCCGCCTGCAGGATTGGGCGTGTCGGCTGAAATACCAGCGAGTCCAAGGGCGACGCTGTTGCAGATGGCGGAATGG
>CABUOH010000092.1 GCA_902493085.1 uncultured Sutterella sp.
CTCGCGTGCGGAGAGTCTCTGAGGCAGGGCCTGCTCGCCGTCGCGGAGCGTGGTGTCGAAAAGGATGATGCGCTTGGGATCCGTGTAGATCATGGGTCGGCTCTTTCTGGGTGGCGGTGAATGTGGTTTTAGCGGCCCAAGAGAAAAGTCGTGTCATGCATCAAGGGCCGTCATGAGAACTTTATTCCCTTGCAAAACAGACGTCAATTGCAGAAAATCGAAATTCGACGCACACGAGATCAATGCGTTGATATTTAGGGGAAATGAATTTCTACCTAGGGACTTTGTCTTAGTGACGATTTCTGCAAAAAATCATGTTTTTGCAAAGCTATCCGACTGCAGGAGGCTCGTGTTTTGCAAAAAAAAACGGCCCGACGAGGGCCGCACTTTGCAAGACTAAATGCAAGACTGAAGACGAAGGGAGAGGCGGGAGAGGCGGGAAAGCGGACGCGATCCCGAACCAGCACCCGCGGACTCAGGGGAGCCGTCGGGCGAATGAGCGGAACGCTGCGCGGTTACACCGTGTAACCGCGCAGCGGGTCGCCGCAGGGGATTGTGCGCAAAACGGGAAGGTGGCCCCGCTTGGAATCAATGCCGGCGAATCGCCGGCAGAAAGCCTTCGGGATCGCGTCCGATGCATCAAGGCTAGCACGACCGGCAAATGAAGGTGTCCCCTGCCCTGAAGCAGCTTTTGACCGCATCCTCTCCTGCGCGCACGTTCAGACGAGAGGCTTACTGCTGTCCGAGCCTACGAAAGGCGCTCAAGCCTCACGTCGCAGGCGGCCGCATTGTTGCCTCGGCTCCAGCCCGACGTCGGCACGTCCGGCACGAGCACGTTGGCGGCGCCGTGCCGGCAATGAAGCTCCACGCCTCCGTCGTCGCGCCCGCCCGACTCCGTCGTCTCGGCCCAGGCGCCGTGATGAAGGGCGAGCACGCCCGGGCGCACCCGATCGGTGACGACCGCGGTCGCGCGCACCGACCCTCTCGGCGTCGTGAGCCGCACCAAGTCGCCCGTCGAGATGCCCAGCGACTCGGCATCCCCCTCATTGATCCAGCAGGGCTCGCAGCCGTTGGCGTTGTGGGCGCCGCGCGTCACGGCGTCGAGCTGGCTGTGAAGGCGCCAAGACGACTTCGGACTCACGAGCCTGTATTCGCCCGGGGCCGACGGCTCGCCGAGATAGGCCGGATAACCCGGACAGTCGTCGATCGACGCGTCGGCCACGCGCTTGGACGCAAGCATGATGCGGCCCGATTCGGTCGCGAGCGGCGCCCCTTCGGGGTCGGCCGCAAAGCGCTCGAGCGCCGTGGCGGCCGCCTTCGTCTGCGGGAAGAAGACGATGCCCGTCTTCACAAACGTGTCCCAGTCCGGCAGCGTCAGGCCGTTGGCCTTCTCGCGTTGCGCGGCCTCCTCATAAAGACGCCTTTGCCAGCCCGCCTCATCGAGCCCCTCCGTAAAGGCGGCCTCGAGCCCGAGCGCCGCGGCAAGCCGTCTGAAGATCTCGAAGTCGGAGAGCGCATTTCCCTTCACCTCAAACACCTTCTCGCTTCTCACGATGCCGCGCGCGGCGTAGCCGCCGATTCCGGCAATGTCGCTTCTCTCGAGCGAATGCGAGGCAGGAAGCAATATGTCGGCATACTGCGTCGTCGCCGTTTCAAAGACGTCGCACACGACGACGGCGTCGGGCCGCCTGAAGCCCGCCGCAAGCCGTCCCGTATCGGGCTGGTGCGCAAACGGATTGCCGCCCGCCCAGAAGACGAGTCGGATGTCGGGATACTCGAGCTCGACCCCGCCGCAGCGGATGCGCTTTCCGGGATTGAGCAGCACGTCGCTGATCGAGGCGACCGGCAGGGGCTTCGGGAGGCGTTCCGGATGCGTGACGGGCCCTGCGGGCGAAACGTTCACGGGCAGGCCCGCAAGGCCGCGCGCGGCCGACCCCTGAGCGCCGCCCGAGGAATAGTGGTAGCGCGTGCCGATTCCCGTGCCCTTTCCCCCGATGCGGCCCAGCGCCGCGGCGAGCGCCCAGACGGCCCAGACGCTCGATTCGCCCCAGCGCGCCCGCTGCGGCCCCCAGCCGAGCATGATCATCGTGCGGTGCCCTGCGAGCTCGTCGGCCAAGTCCCGGATCGTCTTTTCATCGAGCCCGCAGGCGCGCGCAGCCCATGCCGCGTCGCGCACGACGCCGTCCAAGCGCCCTTCGAGATACGCCTCGAGCGTCTCAAGGCCCGTCGTGCGGGTCTCAAGGAAATGCCGGTCGGCCTTTCCGGAGGCGATGAGCGTGTGCACGAGGCCGAGCGCGAGCGCGGCGTCCGTGCCCGGCAGCGGCGCGATCCAGCGTCCGCCCGTCACGTCGAGCGTCTCGGGCCTCACCGGGTTGACGGCCAGGACCTCCAGGCCCGGCTTCGTCCTCATGGCCTCAAAGGCCTTCGTCGTCTCGTGCAGGGTCGTGGTCCAGGCGATGTCGTTCGTGACGACCGGGTCCGCGCCCCAGAGCACGACGCGCTCGGCGTGCTCGAGCACTTCGTCGACAGGCGGCACGTCCGGATCCCCCGAACCGACGATCACCTTCTGAATGGCGGCAATGGCTGCCGTGGAGTACGAATTGAAGGTCTGCACGAACCCGCCCTTGAGCATCAGGAGGCGCCTCAGGAGTCCGATCGGATTGTTCACCTCGCCCGTATTCTTCCAGCCGTAGGACCTTCCCCAAACGGCCGCAGGCCCGAAGGTTTCGTACGTGCGCGCGACGGCGCGTGCGGCGAGCTCGACCGCCTCGTCCCACTCGACCTCGACGAAGCGCTCGCGCCCACGACCCGCACGGGTTTGAGCCGGGTCGCGCCCCTCGCGGCAGGCCTTCAGGTAGCTTTCGCGCACTTTCGGCGCGAGGAGCCTCCTGGGGCTCTCCCGCCCGGCGAGATAGTCGGCCATGCGAGGCGAAGGCCTCAAGTCTTCGGCGATGGGCTCGAGCGTGAATCGCCCATCCCTTTCGACAACGCGGGCGACACCCCAATGGGCGGCAATGAGCTTCTCTGTGCGGGTCATGAAAATACTCCAAATTGACGGCAAGGCCGGCGCGGGCAGAACCCGAACCGGCCTATTTGTTCAAATCAGCTTCTTCCGGACTTTAGAAGACCGGGAGCACGCCGCCCTGATACTTTTCTTCGATGAACTTCTTCACTTCGGGCGAGGTGATCGCCTTCTTGAGCTTCTGGAAGGCTTCCTTCTTGTCGTCGCCCTCGCGGATCGCCACGACGTTGCCGAAGGGCGAACTCTTTTCCTCAAGCGCGATCGCGTTCTTCGCCGGGTTGAAGCCCGCCTCAAGCGCGTAGTTGGCGTTGATGACGGCTGCGGTCACGTCGTCGAGGGCGCGCGGCAGCAGCGCGGGTTCAAGTTCGACGAACTTGAGCTTCTTCGGGTTCGAGACGATGTCGGCGGGACCCGAAAGGAGCGTTGCGCCGTCCTTGAGCTTGATGAGGCCCGCATGCTCGAGCACCTTGAGCGCGCGACCTTCGTTCGTCGGATCGGACGGAACGGCAATCTTGGCGCCCGTCGGAATGTCGGCGAGGCTCTTCACCTTCTTGGAGTAAAGCGCCATCGGCTCGAGATGCACGGAGACGAGAATGTGCAGGTTGAGGCCGCGCGTCTTGACCATTTCCTCGAGATACGGAATCGTCTGGAAGTAGTTGGCGTCGAGCTCGCCGGAATCAAGTGCGAGATTGGGCTGGATGTAGTCGTTGAATTCCACCACTTCGAGCTTCACGCCTTCCTTTTCAAGCGCGGGCTTGATGAAGTTGACGACGTCGGCGTGCGGGACGGGCGTGACGCCGATGCGAAGCGTCGTGTCGGCGAGCGCGCTCGAAGAGACGCCCGAAAGCGCAAGGGCGGCCGCGAGTGCGATGGGTGCGAAAAGACGAGAGAGATTCATGGTTTTTCTCCGGATGTTGGTTGCGTTCTTAAGTTCTTGGGATTGTCGGACGGGGACCTTGTCCGTCCGTTTCGCAGAAACATCAGAGGAGCCCGAGCGGTCGAGGATGCCGCTGCTTTGCCGAAGAGGATTCGGAGGACTGCTCTGGAGAGGATCGCTCTCGTCGAATACCCCTCGGGTTCGTTCGAAAGCGAGCCCGGACCTGCCGGGCGTTTCCGTTCGGCCCTCTCTCAGAAGGCCGTGAATGAACTCTAGCAGAAGCATTTCGAACCGTTGTCGGAAAATACGCGATTCTTGAGGTATTACTTGCCGTCTTGGGTGAAATGTCTTAGGCGTGACGCCTTTACGTCGCATTTTTCAGTTTGTCGAGCAGCTTTTGGACGACCTTGCGCCGTTCCTCGACCGCGCGCCGCTCCTCGTCATGGAAATAGCGCGCAAAGCGTTCGAGCCGCTCGAGCTGCGGATGGTCCGTCCGGAAAACGACCGACGGCCGCCAGAACGGGCGATGCCAGCCCGCAAGCACGGGCACGAGCCTGCCCGCCTCGAGCGCATCCGAAACGAGCGAGAGCGACAGATCTATCGCGACGCCCTCGCCCGCGAGCGCAGCCTCGCGTCCCGTGAGCGGGTCGCCTTCCCATGCCACGCGCCTGAAGACGAGCGGCGAGCGCTCGAGCCCGCGCTCGAGGTGTTCCGTCTTCGGATAATGCCTGCCGCTTCTCAAAATGACGTCATGCGCCGCAAGGTCCTTAGGATGAACGGGCAAGCCGCGCCGCGCGACATAGTCGGGCGAAGCGACGGGCACGTTGCCGATCGGGCCCAGCGGCAGCACTCTGAGATTGGGAAGCGACTCGGGCACGTACGCCAGATAGGCGGCGTCGACGCCGCCCTCAAGCACCGTTTCGTGATCGGCGTCGGACGCCATCATGAGGCTGAAACCCGGATGAGCACCGAGAAACCGCTTGATGATCCGAAAGCTGCTTTCGCGCGGCGTATTGGACGGAATGCTGAAGACGAAGGTGGCGGCGCTCCGCGCGAGCCCCTCGGCCCTGAGCCGCAGACGGTCCGCGCATTCGAGCAGGCGCTCCGCGTCGTCCGCAAGCGCCTCGCCCGTCTGAGAAAGCGAAACCGGCCTTGACCCGTGGAGGACGAGCGACAGGCTCATGTCGTCTTCGAGCGCCTGCAGAAGACGGGAGCACTGTGGTGAATCAAGTCCCGTCTCTATCGAGGCCCGCCTGATGCCGCCGCCGCGGCCCAGCGCAACGAGAACCCGCCACGCGTTGAGATTGTCGGATGCGCGCATGCCTTCTCCTTTCCCGCCCGCATGCGGCCCCGAGGCCGGCGGGCTGTTGATTGTCGTTTTGACAATCTTATTGCAATTCCGGGGCGGCAACGCCCGTCCCTCATCCTTCACAATGATCCTCAAGCGGACTTCGCAGGCCGACCACCTGCGTCCGCGCATCCCTGACCTCAACTCAAAGGAGCATACTCATGACTGTCACGCGCAGAAATCTACTCAAGCATTCATTCGGCGGTCTCGCGCTCGCGGCCGGCATCACGACGGTCCGCGCAGCCGACGCGCCTCTCAAGGACGGCGCCTGGGACGAGGAAACCGACGTCCTCGTCGTCGGATCGGGCTTTGCCGGCCTCATGGCCGCCTATGAGGCCCGCAAGGCCGGCGCCTCCGTCATCGTTCTCGAAAAGATGGCGACCGCAGGCGGCAACTCCATCATCAACGGCGGCATCATGGGCGTGCCGGGCACCGAGATTCAGAAGCGAAAGGGCATTG
>CABUOH010000093.1 GCA_902493085.1 uncultured Sutterella sp.
CGAGCTTCGGGAAATCAAGCTCGAGGTTCTGCATCTTGAGCTTCACCGCCCCGCTCTGCACGCCTTCCCGCAAGGGCTCGAGCCCCTGCGCGCTGCCCGGACGGCAGAGTCCCGGCACATCGCAGGCGTCCGCCCCCGCGAGAAGCCTCGCCGTCACTTCGGGGAGCCACACGGATTCGGGCGTGGTGACCGAGCCTTGGAAATGCCAGAACTTGAGAGCGGACAGGGGCCCAAAGTCCGCGGGGGCCTTCTCAAGCGAGCCGTCGTGCGAGAAGTCATGGCGCCAGCCGGCGTTCACCTTCCTGACAGACAGGCGCGAGGCCGTCTTGCCGAACTTCACGTCGGCTGCGGGCTCGACGTCTTCCATTTCAGAGAGTGCAAAGCCGTCGCTTTCGGTCGTGAGAATCAAAGGCTCCTCATTCTGATCGGGAAGGAACCGGTAGACGAGCGACTCGCCCGCCCAGCTGAGTCTGAAGACGAAGGCGGAAAAGCCCCAGTCGCCCTCGACCGGAAGCACGTGGTAGGGAACGCCGCTCGACGGGGCGTAGGGCACAAGTTTTCCGTCCTTTTCGACGGGCTCGGCCTTGACGACGCGGAAGGTCGTGAGCATCTCGCCTGCCGGAACGGCTCTGCCGTCCACTTCGGCGTCCTGCCAGTGCACGCGCAGGTTCTTCGGCATGAAGGGCAGGCCGAAGTCCATCGTCATCTGCGGGTTCGCCTTGTCGATGTAGGCCTGCAGGTCCGGAGAGGTTCTGAAATGTCGTATCGAGAGGCTCGGCGCCATGCCGAGGCGCCAGACGCATTCGCCCGCAAGCGCCGTGTCGGCAAAGCCCCGGACCTTGAAGACCACCTCGAGCCTTCTCGAGCCGAACGTCCGCTCAAGCTCCTTCACCTCGATCTTGACGCCGGGCACGGGACTGCCCGCCGACTTCAGATCGTGCAGCATGCGGTCGACCACCGACTGCTGCCAGCCGACGTAGCCCGCATAGCCTGCCGCAAGGAGGCCCGCCGCACATGCGCCGCCCAAGACAACCCGCTTTTTCCAAGGCATGAAAACCTCCCTTTCGTTCGCGTGCCTGAGCACGCCGCTCCGTTTGCCGGGAGCATTACCTCCAATATTAGTAAACGCGTACGCCGTAAGCAATCGGAGAGCAAAGTCCGCAAGGCTTTTGATGGGTTGCGACCGGCACCGGCCTGCGGCCGTCACGAGCCGGTCCCCGTTCTAAAAATCAAAAGCCCCACCGCTCCGCCATGAGGCGGGACGACGGGGCCTGAGGGACCGGCGGAAGTCACCGCACGGTCATCGGATCATCGAATCAGACGACCCGGATTCAGAGGTCAAAATGCATGCCTGATTCCGACCGTCGCCCTCCAGTCGACATCCACTTCAGCGCCTGCCGTGCGTTCGAGATCCGCCCAAACATAGGTTTGGCTGCTGAGGTTGAAGTTGGCGCCCACGGCGTACTCGAACCAAGTGTCCTTGCCGTCGACCTCAACCGCGCTCGAGGCGCCGCCCGCCGTCGTGGCGGTGAACTTGCCGTCGCCCATGAATTCATGCGCAACGCCGAGGCGTGCGTAGACGCTGCCCTTGGCCTGCGGGCATTTCAAGCCCGCGGCCATGCCGAGCTTGCCGACCATGGAATCATAGTCGTCGAGGGTGAAGGCGTTGCCGTTGGCACGGTACGTCTCACCGCCCACGCGCGCATAGGTGAGTTCGACGGAAGGTTCGGCGAAGAAGGCGTCCGTCACGTCGAAGCGCCAGCCGAATTCGCCCGAGAGCGAGAACATCATCTGGTCGTAGTCCGCCTTGTAGGTGTCCGTGGAGAGGTCCGTCTTGACCGTGCCCATGCGGGCGATCACGTCGGCGAACTGACCGGCTTCACCGAACCACATGCCGTATGCGGAGAGGCTGTAGGCATCCGTGTCGGCGGAAACGATGTCCATCTCGGCGTCGCCCATCGTGTAGCTGAAGGCCCAGACGCGGCGCATCCGCAGCGGGCACCGTGTCGACGCCCAACTGAATCTTGTTGAACGTGTTCTCATAGCCGTCGCTCCCCGAGAACTTGCCGCCGTCATAGCGAACCCACGCACCGCTCGTGCCTTCGGACGCGCGCACGTCGCCCATGCGCTTGCGAAGGTCATTCGCCTCGATGCGCGCGATCTGCATCGGCGTCGTCATCGCGAATCGGGCGATCTGCAGGTTCTTCGTGTTGACGGCCTGCGTCTCGGTCACGACAGTGCCGTTTTCGTCGACCGTGCCGGTCGTCTCACCGAACACGTCGCCCTGCTCGAGCTTGAGTTCGGCGCCGACCAACGCTTCGCTGCCCGATTCGCCGTTGATGCTGACGAGGTCCGTGAGCTTGCCGAGATCGCCCCCGAGATCGTCGTTCGCGCTGCCGCTGCCGGTGATGCCGGTGAACGGTGCATCAGTTCCCGCATCGAGACCACCGATGGTGACGGACGCGTCGGCCGTGCCGAAATAGAGCGTGTTGCCCGTGCCGGTCAAGGTGCCGATGTTGAGCTGAGTGCCCGTCTGGGACGTAGTTGCGCGGGCTTGGACCGCCGACGCATCGGCGGGCGCGGCCTGGAGCGAAATGGCGACGCCAGAAGCTTCAAGCGATTTGAGGCCGACAACACCCTTAGCCGTCAGGGTCGATCCCGTTCCGAGGGCAGCCTCTTTGGCCGACGCATTCACCATCGTGAGATCGGTGCGAACAAACGCCTTGGAGCCCTCAAGTTCGAGCGGATCGTAATGCCACTCGCTGATCTTGCCGCCCCCCGCATCATCCCCCTTCAGAGCTGCATGGGTGCCGTAGATCCCGCCGTTGACGGCCACCCCTTCAATCCTGACAACGGCGTGGTCCACCGTGACGCTGTGGTCGGAACCACCGTATCCGTCGGTTCTGAGAAGGCCGCCGGCAAAGACGTTGTCGTTGATAATGAGGGCCTTGTCCTTCTTGACGATGCTGAGGTTGGCCTCGTGAACGATGGAATGCGTTTTGTGACCCGACGCCAGACCGCCCGCGACGATGCCGTGGTTGAAGGTGCCGCCTTCGATCGTGACGTTCGTGGCGTTGACGGTGGCCTTGGCTCCCTTGTTGGCGTTGCCGTAGTAGACGATGGCGGCGCTGCCGCCCACGATTGCGCTGTTGAAGGTGCCGTCCGTGATCCTGACGTACGTGGTGCCGATGTGCGATTCGGCATAGGCGTCGATATTGCCTCCTTGGAAGTCGCCTTTATGCTTCATCAGATCGCCGCCGAGCACGAAGAGTTCGGTGGCATTGCCCACTTCGCCGTCAAAGCCAAACGAGCCCCCGTTGATGGTCACATTCGAGACCGCATTCTCATTGATGTGCGTGACGTCCTTGTTGTCGGTGCCGCCCGTGCCGCCGACCAGAGACCAGATGGATCCGCCGTTGACGACGACGTGGGTGCCATCAACCGAATGCGCGATGGCCCGGTCACTTACAGTGGAATAATGGCCGCCGACCACCAAATTCCAGACGCCGCTTTCAACGGTCACCGTATTGTTGAGCGGCGCGGTCGCGGCAGTCTCGCTCCAATCCTTCCAGCCGCCGACCACACGCTTAAAGTTATCCCAATTCTGAAACAGCGAGGCATCGGCGCCAGAGTTGGCATCCGTCACGACAATATCTTGGCCTTGCCCCTGAAAATATTGCGGGGCAGCTTCGGCACCAGCCGAAAAGCCCAGTGCCGCGGCCACCGCGGCTGCGAGCGCCGCCTTCTTCCTCGACAGAGGGGACTTCGCCGTTTCAGTCATGCCCGTCAGAGCTTCGCAAGCTCTCTTCAAACCAATCCTGTTCTTCATCTTGACTTCCTGTTGAGTTTTTGACCTGTAGCGCGGGACGCAGTGCGCGCCGCCCGCAGCCATGACGATTATAGGAATGGCGTTCCGCCGGATGATAGTTTTTTTTTAGCACGACTCTTTTTGACAACACCCGCTTGCCCTTGTCCCGGAAAAACATCGCCTTTTCTCCCAAAATCCTGCTTTGAAGACGACTTTTCTCCCGCCATTCGCAATGAGACCTGCCGTTTACCCCTCATGCGCGCCCTCGTCCCGCGGCCGCCTGCCCTTTTGAAGACTCGGGCTTGAAGTCCGGCGAGAGTGATACGAAACCTCCCCAACGCCTCCCGCAGAGGCGGTCAATCGCGCTTCAAGGGTTATTGCTCCCGTCCCCGGCACTATTGACGAACGCGCGCCGCGCCTGCATAGTTTGCATAGGACCGGCTGCGCCGGCGTCTCCATTCCCTTTCAGCGTCCACATGTCCGCCCGAACTCCTGCGCGCCCCATCCGGCGCCTCCTATCAGGCCTTCTCGCCGCCATCGCCTTCACCGCTTCCGCGGCCGAGCCTCCCGCCGACGTGCTCGTGGGGTTCGTCGACATGCCTGAACCGGGCTACTACTCGCGCACGGTCACGCCCACGCTCGCCGCCATGGCCAAGACCATGCCGGACAGACGCGTGACGGGCGTGCGGATTTCGCCCGACGATCCGATTTCGGAGATCGTGCGCCTTCAGCCCGACGTGCTCATCGGTCCCGCCTCCGTCTATCTCGAGCTCGAACTCAACTACGGGGGCCACTCGATCGCCACCCGCAAGACCCGATGGGCCGAAGATCCGAGCGCATCGGTAGGCGCGGCCGTCGTGGTTCGCGCGGACAACAAGGACATCAAAACGCTCGCCGACCTGCGGAGCCGTCCGATGGCCTCGGGCGGCGAGGACGCCGTGGACGGCTGGCTCGCCTTTCTCTACGAGCTCAAGACCCGCCGCCTGCGCCCCGAGGGCTATCGCGCACACACGACCTTCTTCAACTATCCGATGCCCGACGTGATCACGGCGGTGCTCGCGGGCAAGGTCGAGGCGGGGGTGCTCTCCACCTGCATGCTCGAGCGTGCGGAGCTCGCGGGCCTTCTCAAGCCCGGAAGCCTCAGGGTTCTCGACGAAAGGACGACGAAGGGCTTTTCCTGCAAGCACACGACGGCGCTCTACCCCGACATCGTCGTCGCGTCCCTCCCGAAGACCTCTCCGTCCGTCGTGAAGTCGACGACGCTCGCGCTTCTCTCCATGCCCGAAGGCTCGGACTTCGCGTGGCAGGTCGCCACCAACTTCGTCTCCGTCAACCACCTCTACAAGGAGCTTCACCTCGGGCCCTGGAAGCATCTTGACGACTGGACCTGGGAGAATCTCTGGAAGGCCTACGGCACGTACGCGCTCATTGCGCTCGCCGTTCTCGCGTGGCTCATCCTCGACGAAATTCGTCTCAAGCAGACGGTGAGGCGCCGCACGGCCGCGCTCACGCGGGCGCTCGCCGAGCGCGAGCAGCTCGAGGCCCAGGAAGCCGCCGCCCGCGCGCGGCTTGCCCGGATCGAGCGCACCGGCGCCATCAATCAGCTCTGCGCCATGATCGCCCACGAGCTCAAGCAGCCCATGGGCTCCGTCATCAACTACATGACGGTCCTCAAGATCAAGCTCGCCGACACCATGGCCGAAGACAAGATCGTCTCGCGCGCCGTCTCGGGCGCCGAGGAGGAAACCCGGCGCATGGCCGCGATCGTCGACCGCGTGCGCGGCTACGCCCGAAGCGACGTCGACCGCAGCAACCCCGTCGACCTCGACGCGGTGGTCGCGAAGGCCTTCGCCC
>CABUOH010000094.1 GCA_902493085.1 uncultured Sutterella sp.
AAGCAGCGACTCGCGCACCGCAAGCCCCCAGTGGAGATGCGACTCGTCCTCCTCGAGCGACTGCGAGACGCACATCGCCGACTTCGTCACCGGCAGCCACGCGGTCCAGGTTTTGAGCACCTCGTAGATGCAGTCGCTCTCGAGAAACTCGCGGCTGCTCGTGTGGTAGAGAAAATGATGCGGCTCGACATTGCAGATCTCCCAGTCGACGGGCTTGAGGGAGCGCGCCTCATGCCATCGGCAAAGCCTCTCGTGCTCGTCGACGATGCACTGCATGCGTTCGATCTGCGCGCGCATCTCCTCGACCTTCGCATCGAGGCACTCGACCGCCTCGTCGAGCCCGCCCGCAAGAAACGGCCCCATCTCCTTGACGGACAGCCCGTAGTTGCGAAGCCTCAAATACTGCAGGATGCGGGCCGACTGATCGAACCCGTAGTAGCGGTAGCCGCTCGCGCGCTGCGTGACGTCGAGCAGCCCGCTCTCCTGATAATGTTTGAGAAATTCGGCCGTCACGCCGAGATAGCGGGCGAAGTCGCCGATGCGGTACTGACGGCAGTCCGCCGCTTTCTTTTTTGTCGCCATGATGAAATCCAATCCTGAGAAGGCGTGAAACCTGCACCATTCTGCTCCCGCAAGACCGGCGCGAGCATGAAAAGCCGGCAAGGAAATGCCGGCAAGGAGGTGCTGAAGGCGCTCCGCATCGACCTGCAGATGCTCGGCAAAAGGATGGTCTGCGTTCTGCTGATGCGGTGAGAGTCTCATCCGCCAAAGCAATTATCCGGCCAATTGAGAATCTCTCCATCGGCCGACATCTCCATGGCCTCCAACTCCGAGCCATTTTCGCCGGGTCGGCAGAAATAGACGGCAAGCTCTTCGGGCTTGATCACGCCTTCGGCAACGCGCCTCTGCAGCCTCAGAAGCAGATTCTCCGAATGGCTTTCTATGATCAGCTGCACGTTTTTTGTCCTGCCGTTCTCACAGGCATGAATGGCCGATATGAAGACATCCGCAAGATTCGATTGCGCGACGGGATGCAAATGGATTTCCGGCTGCTCCATCCAGACCACCGCGTTTGCGGGTGCATAAAAAGCCTGCACAACCACCGGCAGGATTTGAGAAACGCCAAAACCGACGTCCGGGATTTTTACCGCCATCGACCGCTCGCTCACCTTCACGTCGACCTCATAATCCTGCGCGTTCGCCGACAAGCGATTCACCTCAAAGCTGTGAATCAAGGTCATGTCCTTGAGCGCGGAGGCCACAACCTCCTCAAAAGGCTTTGCCTGCGCTCCGGCATCAAGACTTATTCTTCGTCCCGCCTGTTTTGCAGCGAGAATCGCGTCAACGGTTGCCTCGCCTTCCTGTCCGACACCGTCGGGCGAACCGCCGTTCCATCGATAGAATCGCTGCGCCTGGTGACGCAAGGGCCCGAGATGGTAAAACTGATCGAAGAAGTTTTGCGTCGCGAGCGACAAGTCGGCGATGAAGCCCGCATTGCCGAATGCCGCAATCGTCAGCTCATTGAAGCGGTAAAACTTCTCAACGGGTTCGAGCGGCCATTTTCGGTCTTGAGCCCGATTGAAGGCGAAAGGCCGGCACTTCAGTTCATGAGTCGGTCCTGGCACACGCAGAGAACCTCTCTGCCCGCATCATGCAACTCATAAGAAAGCGTTTTCACAACCGGCTGCCGAGTCGGGGCAGCCTTCACGTCAACGTTCAAATGGATCTCATTGCCGGCAATCTCGACTTTCCGTTCGCCGTCGAGAAAGTTCAGCTTCAACGGTTCGGGCATTTGCCAAGCCAGTGAGAAGCTGAGCGTTGAATCGCAATTGCGTCCGTGCAGGCATTCCTCGAACGTGCCCAAATCTACGCGCGCCGAAGGATTGCCCAGCTCCAAAACGATCTTTCGATCGACCGATTCCGTCGTCTGCTTCAGACACAACAGCAAATGGCCGAGGCTGCTCTTGCCCGCACTGTTGACGCCGAACAAAACCGTCAGCGGAGCCAGCCGCAAGTCGCCGGAATCTCGCCAGGCCTTGAAATTCTTGACGCGCAACTTTTTCAACATTGGATCTTCGAACCGGTTTGATTTTGATGACAAAGGGTTTTCACCCGTCATATTACACGCCCGTCCTCGAGCCCTCTTCCGTCTGCTCTTCTTCCGCCTGCTCTGCGCACGCGCCTCCGCCGCCTTGCGTCCTGAGCAAAGTCTCTTTGCAGTGCCCGGTATTCCTCGACACCCGAGCCTTTGCTAGATTGGTCCGCATCCGGTGAACCGGACCCATTCAGACCACCCAAAGGAGACACACCATGAAGAAGCTCGCATTGACGCTTCTCGCCGCGCTCACCATCTCGAGCAGCGCCCAGGCGCTGGAGACCGGCGTGACGCCCAAGGTCACTGAGCTCGGCATTGCAAATCCGACGACCGGACTCTATGTCGGGAATTCCTACTCTTTCTATAACTGCGGCGTGCACGGCTACGTCCGCGGCCTCACGCGGGCGGCCAACCGAACCTGGAAAGCCCGTCTGCAGACCATCAGTTCCGGGATGCTGAGCTTTCACAATCTGGAGGATTACCTGTCGCCGCACGACATGGATCCGTACGTCGAAAAAGGCAGCGAAAAGATGTTCGACGTCGTCTTCCTGCAGGGCATGTCGACCGAACCCATCGCCAAAAAGCGCGTGGAAACCTTCCGAAAGCATCTGGCGCGCCACGTTGAGACGATCCGATCGAAAGGGTCCGTCCCCGTCGTAGTCGTCACCTGGGCCAAGGCCGACAAGATGGACAAGGACACGCGTCGGCTCGCCGACAGCATCATCGAGGAAGCCAACAAAAACAACGCCGTCGCTCTCCCCGTGGGACTCGCCTTCGCCGAAAGCCTCAAGGAGCGTCCCGACCTCATTCTGCATCAGGCCGACAAGAGCCATCCGACGGCCGCTGGTTCCTACCTCTACGGCGCGCTCGTCTATTCGCTCCTCTTCAAGTCCTCGCCCGAAGGGCTCGACTTCCTCGGCGAATGCGAAAAGCCGCTCAAGCCCGAAGACGCAGCCTACCTGCAAAAGCTCGCCTGGCGCGTAGCAACTGAGTTCTACGGCTGGCACTGACCAAAGACCAACAAAACAAGACCAACAAAAGGAAATTCATCATGACGCTTCGTCTTCTTCCCATTGCGGCAATAACCGCCGCAGCCTTCGCCGCCATGAGCGCTCACGCCGCGTCCGTTGACGTCTACGGCGTCATTGACACGGGCCTGCACTACACGCATTCCGACAGCGGCGACACGTCCGTCACCATGGACTCGGGCATCTCCAAAGGATCGCGCGTAGGCATCATCAGTTCCGAAGATCTCGGAAACGGCTGCAAGGTCGTCTTCAACCTCGAGACCGGTTTCAACCTGGACGAAGGCACCTTCGACAACACCAAGGACCGTCTCTTCAACCGCAATGCCTACGTCGGCATCGACTCGCCTTACGGCGAAGTTCGCTTTGGTCGTCAGGGCGCGCTCGGCTCAGGCGTCAACGGCTCGATCTTCCTCAACAGCTACACGGTTTTCGGCAATCTCTACAAGGAAGCACAGGCTCTGCAGATCATCAACCATCAGGTCATGCGAGCCGACAACATGATCCGCTATGAGTCGCCCAACATGGCCGGCCTCACGCTCTACGGCGAATACTCGAACGGCGTCGACGGCGATGATGCCGTGCCGAGCTCTCAGCGGGACCGCTTCGCCGCCGTCGGCGCCCAGTACCGCAAGGGGCCGCTTCGCGTCGTCTTCGTGGCCGACAACTATTTTTACGAGCGCGGCAAGAGCTTTTACGAGCGCGATGACTCCCAGACCTACAACCTCGGCGTCCGCTACAAGTTTGACGATCTAACGCTCTACGGCGCCTACCAGTACGGCAGCAACGTCGAAAAGGTCGGCAACCAGATGACGCGCTACAACTACAAACAGAAGGACGGGAAAGACACCAGATACGGCAACGAGGGCTTCGACAGCCATGCCGTCGTGCTCGGCGCCGTGTACGAGGTTTTCGGCGGAAAGCTCAAGTTGCAGACCGGCTATGCCAAGGGCGACAACGACAGCTTCCAGGTCAAGATCAGTTCGAACGAGCGCACCGACGTTAAGGTCGAAGCCGACGCCTGGCAGATTGCGCTCGGCTACGACTTTCCGCTCAGCAAGCGAACGTACCTCTATGCCGCCGCGTCATACGTAGACCGCACCTACAAGGTTGACGGCAACGAAGAATCCGGTTCAAAGAAAACCGACACGGTTCAGGCCGCCATGTTCGGCATCTGCCACAGCTTCTGAGAAAGCCGTCTCATCGACCTGATGTTGAAGGCCTTCCGCCTGCCGAGGCGGAAGGCCTTATCCTTCCCCTTCCAATCACATCACCCGGACTGCTGGCGCGATTTCGTGAACCGGATCTCGGTTCTGTCGGCCGGCGGATTGTCGGGCGGAAGACCTACGACGGAACTCACCGCCTTCTCATAGCCCGAAAAGGTGCTCCGCATGGCCGCGGCGAACCATTCGAAAAAGACGCGCACGCGCTTCATGTGCCAGGCATCGCGGTTCGTGACGATGTAGCACTCGACGGGCGGTCGGCTCCAGCCCGGCAGAATCGGCACGAGCCTGCCTTCGGCCAGATCTTCATAGATCTGCACCAACGGCATGTCGGCCGCCACGCCCATGCCGGCGAGCACGGCCTCGCGGATGGCGAGAACGTCGGTCGAGCGCACGGCCGTGCCGTACTCGACGGGCGCACTCATGCGGCCTCGGCAGAGCACCTTCGTCTCCGGGCGCACGGGCCCCGAGTAGATGTAGCCGCGGTGCTGCCTCAGCTGCTCGGGCGTCACCGGCAGGCCGTTGCGGGCGATGTAGTCGGGACTCGCGACGGGCAGATACAGATTTCGCCCTCGGCTTACGTAGACGAGCCCGGGCGTCGTGGGCTCGCCCGTGATGACGGCAACGTCGACAAAGCCTTTTGCAACATCGGCCTCCGTGCCGCCCGTCTGAATGTCGACGGAAATGCCCGGATGCGCCTCCGTGAACTCCCGGATGAAGGGCACGAGCCGGCGCGTCGCAAAGCCAGGCGCGGACGAGAGCCTCACGCGCCCCGTGAGCGCGCGGTTGTCGTTGACGAGCGCCTCCATCAGCGCGTCGTGAGCCCGAAGAATCGTCTCCATGCGCTTGAGTGCGGCCAGCCCCGCCTCCGTGAGCTTCAACGGGCGCATGTTGCGGCGAACGAGTTCGCAGCCGAGCGTGCGCTCGAGCCCGCCGATCGCACGCGAAATGCTCGAGACCTCGACGTCGAGCGCCTTCGCGGCGGCGCTGAGCGTGCCGCTTCTCGCAACGGTCACGAAAACGCGCCATGCCGAGAGGTCGTCCGTCTTCTTCATCATGCCCTCCGGAAAACTTGATGCTGCCGCTTCCGATCATACTCAATCGGCCGCTTCGCGTCCTCTTTTATTTTGCGCAACATGCAAAGTTATTTTGCGCAGAATTCTGTTGTGTGGCGCCCTGCCGAAGGGCAGACTCTCCACATCACCCACGCACCAATGCCGGGCTCTTGAGCCCGAAAGGACCTACAAGTGAAAAAGGACGAAGTGAAAAAGGACGAATTCTTCTGGCTCAACGCCGTCAACCGCGCAACGGTCG
>CABUOH010000095.1 GCA_902493085.1 uncultured Sutterella sp.
CCCAACGGCGACGAAACGTCGGCCTTCCACATTCGAGCCCGTGAGAGCCTCGGCAACGGCCGCTACGTTCGAATGAAGCTTTCAGCCCCCTTCAAGCCCGACAGCGGCGAATTCAACAACGGATCGACCATTCTCTTCAACGAAGCCTTCGTCGCCGTGGGCGGCGAGTGGGGCGAGGTGGCCGCCGGGCGCTTGGCGAACATCTTCAGCGGCAACGGCGACTTCGGCCTCTGCCCGCAGATCAATCCGTCGCCCATGGGCACCAACTTCACGAACGCGAGCCTCACGCCGACCTTTTCTTCGGGTTACTTCTTCAACAACAGCGTGATCTACAACACGCCGCGCATCAACGGCTTTCACGCTGCGGTGATGTACTCGAACGGCCGCACCGACGACTCGGTCGCGCGCTCAAAGAGCGATCAGTTCGCCGCGCTCGCGCTCACCTGGAAGGGCGAGAAGGCCAAGCTCGCCGTCATGCCGACCTTCATCGACAACGACAGTCTCAGGAAGGACGACGTCAAGCCCAACGACGAAAAGGGCATTGCGCTGCTCGGAAGCTACTGGCCTGATCCGACCATGGGCTTTCACGTCGGCTACCAGTACGTGCGTGACGGCCGCGCCTTGGGCGGAAGCTACTTCAACTACTTTACGTCCGCCGCCGTCGGCGGCCCGGGCATTGCCATCTCAACGCGCGGCGTCGACACGCATGCGCTCTCGCTCGGGTTTTCCAAGCGCGTGGGCCAGCAGAAGATTTCGGTCGTCCTCATGGGCAACAAGGTCGAATACCAAGGCGACAGCGAGGTTGACGGAGACCGCAAGGGGTGGCGCGTCATTCCGGCTGCGATCTACCGCTACTACCTGAGCAAGCGCACCCACATCTGGGCCGCGGCGAGCGTCTCCGAGTCGGGCGGACTCTATGAAAAGGCCCGCCATTTCGAGGGGGATCCGTCGAAGGCCTGGGACCTCGGCGCGGGCCTCGTGCACCACTTCTGACCGGCAATTCTGACCAGCTGTTCTGATCGGCAGTTCTGACCGGCTGGTGCCTGAGCAAACGTAAAGTAAGGGGGGGCGATGTGCCTGTCGTCAAGATATGCACGAATAAACATATGTTTGTTCATGCATAAGACGAGAATATCTCCGACCCCCGAAGAACTCGCCGATGCCGGCACGGGTGTGCCGGCGGGCGGGCGGGTTCTTCAGACCTCAAGGAGATAAGCATGTCAGAACAACTTTTGCTTGATCGCCGCGGCTTTTTGCGCGGCGGCGCGGCCGTCGGCATGGCGACGATGCTCGGTTCATCCGAAGTGCTCGCCGCCGAAGGCGACAAGCCCGCCATTCGTCCGCTCGAAGGCAAGATGGATTACGAAGCCGTGCGCAAGCGCGCCCGCGAGATGATGGTGCCGCGCTGCTATGTCTGTCCGGAATGCAACGGGCGCGGACCCTGCGTAGGCCAGGTGCCCGGCTTCGGCGGCATGGGCGCGAGCCGGGGCTTCCAGGCCAACTACGATTCGCTCGCGGCCGTTCAGCTCAACAGCCGCGTCGTTCACGGCGTGCACGTGCCCGACACCTCGATCGACTTCTTCGGCACGAAGATCTCCATGCCGGCCATCGCCGCGCCCACGGGCGGCACGACCTATAACATGGGAGGCAAGCTCACCGAAAAGGAATTTGTGACCGCCATCTGCGGCGGCTGCACGAAGGCGGGAACGCTCGGCGCCGTGGCCGACGGCATCGGCGATCCGCTCCCCGTCTTTGAGGAACGCCTGCAGACCCTCAAGTCGCTCGGCTTCAAGGCCATCGTGGGCCTCAAGCCGCGCCTCAACAAGGACATCATCGAACGCATGAAGCTCGCCGAACAGGCGGGCGTTGTGGCGCTCACGATCGACCTCGACAGCGCCGGGCGCGCCGCCCGCGCGACGAAGGGCCAGACCGTCGAGCCCAAGACCTTCGAGCAGCTCAAGGAGCTCGTCAAGGCTTCGCCCCTGCCGCTTCTCTTCAAGGGCATCATGACGCCCGACGAGGCCGAACTCTGCGTGCAGGCGGGCGCTGCGGGCATCGTCGTCTCCAACCACGGCGGCCGCACGCTTGCCGACACTCCGGGGACGGCTGCGGTGCTTCCGCGCATTGCGGACAAGGTCAACGGCCGCTGCTTCGTCATGGTTGACGGCACCGTGGCCCGCGGGACCGACGTCGAGAAGTACCTCGCGCTCGGCGCGCAGTGCACGCTCGTCGGTCGCCACTTCGTGCGCGCCGCCCACGGCGGACTCGCCGACGGCGTGGCCCTCTTTGCGAACAAGATGAAGAGCGAACTCGCCGTTGCGATGGTGCTCACGGGCGCGCAGCGCGTCTCCGACATCAACCGCAAGATGGTCGTGATTCCGAAGGACTACCTCGCCTGACGACTGAGGTGACTTGATGCGCCTTGATGCGCCTCAATGCCCGGGTCCGATGACGACGCCCGATTCGGTTTCGACCGGTCGGGCGTTCGTCTTTGCGGCTCGGAGGCGGCCGGTTTGATTTTGCGGCGAAGTCCGGGCAAGATCGAAGACAACTTCCTTGAGAAACAAGTCACAGCCAAACGCTCCCATGTACTCCGTCGAATTCGCATACAAGATCGTGCCTTCGGGCGAAGCCGAGGCCGGCCTCGGCAATCCCCTCATTCGCCAGCTCGCCGCAATCGAATGCGGAGAAGGCCTTCAGCAGGCCGCCCGCAGCCTCGGCGTCTCCTACCGCTACTTCTGGGGAGAAATTGAAGCCTGGGAGGCGAAGTTCGGACAAAAGCTCGTCATACGCGAGCAGGGAAGGCGCGCCCGTCTTTCGCCCTTGGGCGCCAAGCTTCTCTGGGCTGAGCGCACCGTCATGGCAAACCACGCGGTGCAGATCGAGAAGATGCGCACCGAACTCAATGCGGCCTTTGCCGCCGCGTGCGATCCGGAGGCGGACATCGTGAGGATCGCGGGGTGCTTTGATCCCTGGCTCGCCACGCTCCCTGCCGTTCTCTATTCTTCGCACCTCATTGCCGACCTTCAGTTCAGCACGAGCGTTGCGGGCCTTCAGGCCTTGGCTTCGCACGACTGCGACATGGCGGGCTTCAACTATCCGCGCGGCGCAGCGCGCGGCAGCACGGCCGCCCGAACCTTCGCGCCCCTGATCGATCCCGAGCGCATCGCGATGTGCCGATTTGCGTCCCGCACGCAGGGGCTCGCCGTGGCGAACGGCAATCCCCTCGGGATCACGTCGCTCGCGGACGTTGCGGTGCAGGGGCTTCGCTATGCGGGCCGAAACGCCGGCACGGGAACGGAGGTGCTCCTTCAGGATCTTTGCCTTGCCGCGAACGTCGATCCGGCAAGGCTCCGCCGAACGTCTTCGGAAGCCTCCCATCGTGCCGTGGCTCTGGCCGTCGCCGCCGGTCGCGCGGATGCGGGGCTTTGCGTCGAAAATGCGGCGCGGCAGGCGGGCGCGGATTTCATTCCGCTCACCCTCGAAGACTACTGCCTTGCCTGGCGAAGGGACGCCGTGCCCGCGTCGCTCGACAAGATTCTCTCGACATTGCGTTCGGACGAATGGCGCAATTCGGCCGGGAAGTTCGCGGGCGTTTCAGGGGCATCCTGCGGGCTCGACGTGGATGTGCGGGCCGAACTCGGCTGGGGGGATTGAGCTCGAGGCAGGCTCAAAAGCCTTGCGGTGGAGGATTTTGAAGAATCCTGGTTTGGATGCGTCTCAAGCTGACGCAGGCGGGTGCATCATGTCGGCGGAGGGACGCAACCCTGCCGCCGGCCGTCGGGTTTCCTCATTGCCTGACGTTGGCGGCAGGCGGGTCCCGAAACGCTCTTGGGCATTTCTTTCTTGGGGAGACTTCATCATGAAAAGGTTTGTTCTCTTCACGGCGGGTTTGACGCTGGCAGTCGGGGTTGGCTCGGCGGGGGATCTGCATGCCAATATTTTCGGCGACGTCTACAACGGTGATGCGCCGTTTTCCGTCGGCCAAATCGAATCTGGAGCTGAGGGCCCTTTGAGGGTCGATCGGTTTGGTGATGTTTACGTTGGCAATTCGCCTTTCTCAGTCGGCCATTTGGAAGATTCGACCGGCGAAGGCGTTCTCAAGATGGATGAGTTCGGCGACGTCCGGGCAGGCGACAGCCCGTTCGTGATTAGGGATGCCGCACGGGTTCTCAACCTCAAGAGGTGATTACTTCAGGCCGGGCGCCCCGGGAAGGTCGAGCGCACGGGAGACCTTTTGGATCAACTCAAAGGTCGGGAGATCCTGGCCTGAAAGCGCACGATGGAGAGTCTGCCGCGGCAGCCCCGGGCGAGCTGCGATATGGCCCGCGCCTTGACGATGTCGCCGAGCGTGGAGGCGATCAGGCGGCCGTCGCCGGCATCCTCTGCGTATGCGGTTGCCAAGGCCAGACGGCAGTCTTCCTCCGTTTGCAGGTGATCCAGAGGATCGAAGGTCTTGAGTGTCATTGGAGTCTCGTGGTCAAAAGCAGATCTTTGAAGTGTATCGCTCGGAGGGCGGCCATGCATGGGCGTTTGTCCGTGTTTGGGTTTTACTCGGATTGATCCGAGTCATGTGAATCCGAGTAAAGTCGAGGTCGTGGAAAAGCAAGGAGCGAAGATGCCGTTTTTCGGGCGAGAGAAGGAGCTTGGACTCCTGAAGGACTTCTATCATGACGAGCGGGAAAGCGTGGCGGTCGTATGCGGGCGGCGGCGCGTGGGAAAAAGCGAGCTTCTGCGCGTGTCGCTTTGCGGCGGCGACCTTCCGTTCGTGTTTCTTCAGTGCCGGACGACGTCGATCCAAAGCAATGTTGACGACCTGATGCAGCTCGCCCGAACGGAGTTCGGCCTGCCGGATCTGCATGCGAGCGATCTTGAGGGTGCCCTCAAGGCGATTTGCGCCTTCATGAAGGGGCGCCGCGGCGTGCTGGTGCTCGACGAATACCCGAATCTGCGCGGACTGCTGCCCGATTGCGACGCCGTGATCGCGCATCAGCTCGATGCCTACCGTGATTCGGGACTGAAGTTCGTGCTCTGCGGCTCGTCCCTTGAGGTCATGAAGGCCTTGACGGAGGAAAGGAGCCCTCTCGCGGAAAAGGTCGGGCTGAACCTCCATGTCGAACCCATGGACTACTTCGATTCAGCCTTGTTCTATCCCGAGTTTTCGAACGAGGACAAGGTGAGGCTCTACAGCGTGTTCGGCGGGATGCCGTTTTACAACGCAAAGATCGATCCCTCTCTTTCCGTGCGCGACAACATCATCAGGCTCTTGGTCGCGCCGGACGCCGTGTTCGCGGACGAAGTTGGCTACCAGCTGATGACGGAGATTTCCAAGACCTCCAACGCCGAACGCGTGTTTGAGGCCGTCGCCGGCGGCGCCGTCAGATTTTCGGAGATTCTGGAGGCGTCGCATTTTTCAAGCTCGCCCGCGCTGGTCGACATCTTGAAGAAGCTCGTGGGAATGGAGCTCCTGCGCAAGGTCTGTCCGATCAACGATGAGCACAACAAGAAGAGGGCGACCTACAGGTTCAATGACAATCTCTTCCATTTCCATTATCGGTACGTCTTCAGGCATCAGTCGCGGCTGAAGGTTTGGCCGGCCGAGCGCGTATGGGACGAGTGCATGGCCGAGGATTTTGAGTCCCGATATGTG
>CABUOH010000096.1 GCA_902493085.1 uncultured Sutterella sp.
CGACAAGGTTGGCGGTGAGAAGATGGGCGAATTCAAGTCGCTCGACTCCTACATCTTCTCCGCCCAGATGCAGTACCTGTTCTAAGCTAGTCCTTCAGGATGAAAAAAGCACCGTCGCCCCTCTCCAAGAGGGCATGGCGGTGCTTTTTGTCTTTTTGAGACAGGATCATGCTGACGGATTACCCCGCTTTCAATCCGCCTCTCCGTTGTGTTAGGGTGCACACCTCGTTCGGGAAAATACGTATTACAGAAGCCCGAAAAGCGACATGGGTCGCGCACTCAATCCATCCCAGGAGCAGATCTTGCATCAGAATTTCATCCGCGCCGCTGCCGCCGCTGCCGTGGCTGCCGCCTTCTCCTCTGCCGCCGTTGCCGGCGGCTTCCAGCTGACGGAGCAGTCCGCCCTCGGCCTCGGCCGTGCCTACGCCGGCATGGGTGTCGACGGCACCGACGTCTCGGGCCTCTACTACAACCCCGCCACGATCACGCTCCATCAGGGCACGCAGGCGCAGTTCGGCTTCGTGGGCGTCGGCCTCAACCTCGACTACAACGCCCACAACGGCGGCCCCAACAGCGACGAAAACGGCCGCAAGAAGCCGGAAGCCGTTCCCAACCTCTTCATCTCCCACCAGATCAACGACGTGACCTGGATCGGCTTTGGCTTCACGGTTCCGTTCGGTCTCTCCACCGAATACGGCGAAGACTGGGCACAGGCTGGGGAAGGCACGGAAGCCAAGATCGAGGTCTATGACTTCAACCCGACCGTCGCCTGGAAGGTTTCCGATAAGTTCTCGCTCGGCGCGGGCATCTCCTACCAGTACGTCAAGGCTGACCTTGGTTTTAACTGGTCAGCTTACCAAGCCGGCATGGCTCACACAAAGGTCTCCGGCGACGCCTGGGGCTGGAACGTCGGCATGATGTGGACGCCCGTCGAAAACGTCCGCATCGGCGCCTCCTACCGTTCCGCCGTGGGGCATACGGTAGACGGCACGCTCAAGACTGAAAGCAACATGATGCTTCCCAATGGGAATGGTGGATATTTCCCCTTGCCGACCACCACTATGAGCGCTCAAGTCTCCATGGACGCACCGGCCTGGGCCCTGCTTTCCGCCGCTTGGGACGTCAACGACTGGCTGAGCCTCTACGGCTCCATGCGTTGGGCCGACTGGTCGAGCTTCAAATCCCTGACGATTGAAACGCCATATACCCCGATCGAATCCAAGAAAAACTGGAAGGACACCTACCTCTACGCCATCGGCTACGATGCCCGCATCAACAGCTTCTGGACGCTGCGCGGCGGCATTGCGTATGAAACGTCCACGATCGACGACAAGTACACCCGCACCGGCACGATTCCCGACGCCGACCGCTGGTGGTTTGCGATCGGCTCCTCCTTCCACTGGACGAAGGACTTCCAGACGGACGTGGGCTTTGCGCACCTGCACGGCGTGCATGAACGCAGCCTTTATGATTCCAAGACCCATGCTGAGCTCGGCAAGTTCCGCAAGCTCGATGCCTACATCATCGGCATTCAGGGCCAGTACCGGTTCTAAAAACGCCTTTTGCAAGGATAATCAGCGCAGACCTCGTTGGATTCGCGCGTTAGGCCGTTACGGGCTCAAGACATTTGCGGACGTAGAAAAAGAAAAAGCAGCTCGAGGATGGAACATCGCTAAGGCATAATCTGATTTGTGCGTGGAATTGCCCTTAATCCTGAATCAGCACACACTATCGGGGACGCAGGCTGAGCAAGTCCATAGTAATACCTCATCAACATAGGATTTGAGTATCCTACTGGTGGTGTTTTTTCTTTTTGTTTTCCAGCGTCTCCGCTTTCATACTAATCGTTGCGAAGGGCGGCATGCCGCCCTTACGGCATGCCGAATCCCGGCGTCTCTCAGGCGCCGGGATTTTCGTTTTTCCAGAAGGCGCACTTCAACCGGCGGCCCCTCTCGCCTCTGCCGTCCCCCGACGGCCTCTCCTGCGGCACCGTTGGAATATGCTATCGTCATTCCCGATTCGAAGCACCCAACGGAGTTCACTCATGTCTCAAAGCGCAATTCCCGACCTGATTTCCGAAGACATCTTCCGATTCGGGCCCGGCGACAAGTACGCGCTCACCATCGGCATCGCCGCCCCGGATGCGCTCGCGCTCGCCCAGATGGGCGAACAGTGCCGCGCACGCAATGAAAAGCTTCTCGTCATCTGCGCAGATCCGCTTGACGCCGTGAGGCTCGGACAGGAAATCCCCTGGTTTAGTCCGTCGATCGGCGTGAGAAGCCTTCCCGACTGGGAAACGCTTCCCTACGACGTGCTCTCGCCTCAGGAGGACATCGTCTCTGAGCGTCTCGAAACGCTCTACCGCATGACATCGGGCGCCAAGGGACTCGACGTTGTCATCGCCTCTGCCGTCACGGCTGCCCAGCGCATGGCGCCGGTCGCCTACGTGGGTGCCAACACCTTCTTCTTTCGGCCGGGCGACAAGCTCTCCGTCGAGGGCTTTCGCGCCAATCTCGCGGCGGCAGGCTACGCCAACGTCAAGCAGGTGCTCGCCGCGGGCGAATTCGCAGTTCGCGGAAGCATCATCGACGTCTTTCCGATGGGCTCCGACAAGCCCTTCCGACTCGACCTCTTTGACGACGAGATCGAATCGATCCGCTGGTTCGACGTCGAGACCCAGCGTTCCATGGAGGAAGTCAGCGAAATCCGTCTGCTGCCGGGGCATGAGTTTCCGGTGACGCCCGAAGCCGTCTCGGACTTCAGGCAGCGCTGGCGCACACGCTTTGCAGGCGACCCGGGCAAGAGCCTCGTCTATCGCGACATCGGCAACGGCGTGCTGCCGCCCGGCATCGAGTACTATCTGCCGCTCTTTTTCAAAGAGACGGCGACGCTTTCCGACTATCTCCCAGCGGGCACGCGCGTGGTGCTCGCGGGCGACGTGCAGGCCGCGCTTGCGGGCTTCATGAAGGAGACGCTCTCCCGCCAGAGAATGCTCGAAGCGGATCCAGACCGTCCTGCAATGAAGCCCGAGGAGCTGTGGCTGAGCCCCGAAGCCTTCTTTACGAGCCTCTCGAAGTTCGCCCGCTTCACCTTCAAACGGAACGGCAATCCCGAGGACGCGATCGCCCTCAAGGGCGTGGCGGTCGACCGCAAGAGCCAGAATCCCGTCTCGAGCCTCATCGCCTTCACGACGACCGGCAAGGCGCGCGGACGCCGCACGCTCATCGCCGCGTCCTCCGTCGGCCGCATGGGCACGATGGGCGAACTCTTTCGCGCCTCCGGGCTTGACTTCACGGAGTATGAGTCCTGGGCGGACTTCCTCGCGGGCGACGCCCCCGTGGGTCTTGCTGCGGCGCCCCTTTTTGCGGGCAACCTGATGGATGATCCCCAAACGGCCATTCTCACCGAAACGGAACTCTATGCCGCGAGTCCGAGGCGCTCGCGTCTTCGCCGCAACCGCCAGTCGACGAACATTGAAATGATTGTCCGAGACGTCTCCGAACTCAAGATCGGGGACGCGGTCGTGCATCTCGAGCACGGCATCGGCCGCTATCAAGGCCTCGTGCACATGGATACGCCCGACGGCGAAGCGGAACTTCTGCGAATCGACTACAAGAACGACGCCAAGCTCTTCGTGCCGATCGCGAACCTGCATCTCATCTCCCGCTACTCGGGCGCGGATCCGGAAAGCGCGCCGCTGCACGCGCTCGGCCGAGGCGACTGGGAAAAGGCGCGCAAGAAGGCGGCCGAACAGGTTCGCGACACGGCGGCCGAACTGCTGCACCTTTATGCGCTTCGCGAAACCCGCAAGGGCTTCGTCTTTCCCATCGACCCGAGCGACTACGAGGCTTTCTGCGAGGGTTTCGCCTTTGAGGAAACGCCCGACCAGGCGGCCGCCATCGGCGCCGTCCTCAACGACATGACGACCGGCAAGACCATGGACCGCCTCGTCTGCGGCGACGTGGGCTTCGGCAAGACCGAGGTTGCGCTTCGGGCGGCCTTCGTGGCCGTCTCGGCCGGCAAGCAGGTGGCGGTGCTCTGCCCGACGACGCTCCTTGCCGAACAGCACGCCCAGACCTTCCGAGACCGTTTTGCGCCCTGGCCCGTGCGCGTGGCCGAACTCTCGCGCTTCAGAACGGGCAAGGAGACCGCCAAGGCCCTCGAAGGGATTGACGACGGCACGGTCGACATCGTGATCGGCACGCACAAGCTTCTCACCGGAAAGGTTTCCTTCAAGCGCCTCGGGCTCGTCATCATCGATGAAGAACACCGCTTCGGCGTTCGCCAGAAGGAGGCGCTCAGGAAGCTGCGCGCCGAGGTGGACGTTCTGACGCTCACCGCCACGCCGATTCCGCGCACGCTCTCGATGAGCCTTGAGGGCATACGCGACTTCTCCGTCATCGCGACGGCGCCCGAGCGCCGCCTTGCGGTCAAGACCTTCGTGCATGCCGAAGAGTCCGGCCTCATTCGAGAGGCCGTCATCCGCGAACTGAAGCGCGGCGGCCAGGTCTACTTCCTCCACAACGAGGTGGAGACGATCGAAAACCGCCGCGAACAGCTCGCCGCCCTGATTCCCGAGGCGCGCATCGCCGTCGCGCACGGACAGATGAGCGAGCGCGAGCTCGAGCACATCATGCGCGAGTTCTATCAGCAGCGCTACAACCTGCTGCTCTGCACGACCATCATCGAGACGGGCATCGACGTGCCGACCGCCAACACGATCATCATGCAGCGCGCCGACAAGCTCGGCCTCGCGCAGCTCCATCAGCTGCGCGGCCGCGTCGGCCGAAGCCACCACCAGGCCTACGCCTATCTGCTCACGCCGCCCTCGGGCGCCGCAACGAAGCAGGCCCGGCAGCGTCTTGAGGCCATTCAGTCCCTCGAAGATCTCGGCAGCGGCTTTTATCTCGCCATGCACGACCTCGAGATTCGCGGCGCGGGCGAAGTGCTCGGCGAACACCAGTCGGGCGAAATCGCCGAGGTCGGGTTCGACCTCTACAGCCGCATGCTCGCCAACGCCGTCAAGGCCCTCAAGCGGGGCGAACTCCCCGACTTCACGGAGCCCCTCGTGCCGACCACGGAAATCTCGCTCCATGCGCCCGCCCTGCTGCCGAGCAGCTACGTTTCCGACGTCTCGCAGCGTCTCGGGTTCTACAAGGAGCTTTCGTCCGCCTCAACGCTCGAAGACATCATCCGCACGACCGAGTCGCTCGCCGACCGCTACGGCAAGCTTCCCGAAGCCGCCCAGCGCCTGACGCAGATCCACAGGCTTCGCCTTCGCTGCGAGGCGCTCGGCATCCGCAAGATCGACTGCGCCGACACAGCGACCGTCATCACGTTCACGGCGCGTCCCTCCATCGAGCCGATGACGCTTATCCGCTTCCTGCAGTCGAGAAAGGACGCGCGCATGCTCGGCCCCGACAAGCTCAGGATCGATGCGGGCGGAGCGACCCCCGAAAACCGACTCTCCCTCGTGCAGAGCGTCCTCTCGGCGCTTGAAGCGCAGGAACGATGAGAATCCATTTTTTCCGGAGAACAACCCATGGGCATTGAAATCGAACGCAAGTTTCTCGTAACGTCGGACGCTTGGCGAAACCTCGCCCCGGCCGTGCACTATGCGCAGG
>CABUOH010000097.1 GCA_902493085.1 uncultured Sutterella sp.
CGGGTCATCGTGAGAACGAGCTTGGCGTCGTTCCTGCAGTTGCCGCCCACGAGCGTCTGAAGGGCAAAGAGTTCGGGCGAATCGAAGATGTACTTCCTGCCCGCCGCGTCATGGTCGGCGAGCTGCTTGAGAACGGTCTTCTGAAGCTCGGCCGCCTCGGCGCTGCAGGCAACCTTCGGATTCGTGTACTTGGCGATGATGTCGCGCACGGCCTGCGTCATCGGCAGAAGCTTTTCGGGTTCCGGATCCATGGCGGACATGTTGCCTTCGGATCTTGCGGTGTTGCCGCCGAGCATGGCCATCTTCTCGAGCACGATCACGCTCGCGCCGTTGTCGACGGCCGTGGCCGCGGCCACCATGCCGGCGCCGCCCGCCCCGACGACGATCACGTCGGCGCTCGTCTTGTAGGATTCGCCCGCGCTCTTCTCTGCGCCGGCAGCCTTTGCGGCCGTCAGGAACTTGTCGGACGCACCCGCCTTCGCGAGCGCTTCTGCGACGGCCTTCTTGATGGCCTCGGACGTCATCGTCGCACCGCCCACGGCATCGACGGCTGCGGTTTGGGCGGCAAGCATCGCCCCGGGCAATTCGTTGACCGCCAGGTCGCCGATGCCCGGCGTTTCGGCGTGCTTGACGACTTCGATCTTTTCGATCTTGTCGGCGGAGACCGTCACTCGGACGGCAACGTCTGCGTTGCGGCCCTGAACAACGGCCTCATAGGCGCCCGGCGTCATTGCCGAGGCGGCGCCCGCAGCGAGGCCTGCGGCAAGGAGCGCGGACTTCACCGCGGCGCTGGGAGCGGAGGATTGGATGGACATGGCTCATTTCCCGTGAATTGTCGATTGGAGAGCGGGGCGCGACGGATGCGCCTCGATTGACGGACATTCTAGAGACGCGCACCGCTTCGAAAAATGAGACAATTTCCCCATCCCAATGTCAGTTTTCGAAGTGAGCCCATGTCTGAAACCGCACCGCTGCCCGGCCGCAGCATTTTGCATATGGACGGCGAGACGCTCGCCTTTTTTCTCGTGCTCTGCCGCACGGAGTCGCTCCCGAAGGCCGCGGCCGAATTGAACATCAGCCTCTCAACCGCCAACCGTCAGCTCGCGCGGCTGCGCGAAGCCTGGGGCGATCCGCTCTTCGTGCGAACGGGCTCCCTCATGAAGGCGACGCCCGCCGCCGCCCGACGCCGCGACCGCGCGGAGCGCATCGTGCGCGACATCGAGGCGCTAACGCTCGAAGAGGACGTTCAGCCCGCGCGTCTCAAGCAGATCGTGCGCATCGCCACCTACGACAATGCCTTCGCGGTGGGACTCGCGGCCGTCTTCGGCGAACTTCAGGCGAAGCTCCCGGGCGTGCAGTTTCGAGCCGTGCAGGCCGACGAGCACATGTTCGAGGACCTTCGGGCCGACCGGCTCGACATGGTCTTTTTCGCCCGGCAGGGCGTGCAGCCCGGCATCCGCTCAACGCCGCTCTTCTCGACGCCCTACGCTTGCGTGACGAGAAAAGGCCATCCGCTCGAAGGCGTCGCCCTTCGCCGCGGACATCTTGCCCGAGAGGATCTTGCGCGCTTTCGCACCGTTCTCGTCAACGCACAGCCCGACCGCAACCGCGAGCCCAACAGTCCGGCCAACGGCTGGTTCAATCCCGACTCGGCCGAGAAGGTCGCCATGGTGCTTCCCTTCTTTCTCGCCGCGCCGCTCGCGCTTTCCGGAACCGACTGCTATGCCGTGATTCCGGCCGCCGCCGCGCGCCTTGCGCTCGATCCGGACCGATACGCCATCCTTCCGTTCGGGCCCGACGCACCGCTTCTCACGGTCCGCCTCGGCTGGCACGAGCGCACGCACGCCGATCCGGCCGCCCAGCTCATCCGCTCGATCCTCATCGAAGCCGTGAAGAAGAAGGCGGCCGAGCTTGTCCGCGAAGCCGGGCCGCTCTGACCTGCTGGGCCGGCGAAGCCTCTTCAGTCGGCTGGGTCCGACACGAGGTCTTCGCCGACGGCAAAGACCTCGTCCAGAGGTTTGGAGAGCATCTCAGCCGACGTGAAGTCCCGATACCAGTCGAAAAGCATGCCTTCGTCGCGCGAGGACGAGGGGCGCTTGGGACTCGTGAGATGGTTGGTGCCGTCGACGAGGAGCGCCGTGCAGGCGTCGCCCAAGTTTTTGACCGCCGGGTCGCAAAGCAGCGCCCAGTCGCTGTGGCTCTTGGGCTTCTCGCTCATGATTTCGACGCAGTAGCCCTTTTCGGCGAGCCTGAGGAGAATTCGCCGCGCGGCCTGAGGATAGCTGTCGACCTCGTCGGCGAGCGTCGTCACGCCCACCGACGTTTCGCCTTCGCGCCTGTGGCGCCAAAGCACCTTGAGAAGCGCGACGCCCGTGAGAAAGTCGTTGCCGCGCTTGTAGCTGTCGGCAAAGCGGCCCGACGTGAGAAGCGGAATCGTGGCCGTGACGGCGGCGCCGCCGAAGACGATGAGCCAGGAGACGTAGAACCAGAGGAGCAGCACGGGAAAGGCCACGAAGGCGCCGTAGATCGACGTGAGCGTGCCCGCCGAAACGTAGTGCCCGAAGGCCTCCCGCACGGCCAAGCCCGCGATCGACGCCGAGACGCCGCCCGCCGCCGCGTGCGAGAGCTGCACGTGACAGTTGGGCACGAACTTGTAGAGGAAGGTGTAGGAGGCAACCTGCACGACGAACTGCAGCACGGCCATGCTCCATTCGACGGCCGACGCGTCGACGCCTTCGGACGCGGAACGAAGCGCCTGCGTCGACACGGTGAGCGAAAAGGCGATGACCAGGGGCCCGAGCGTGATGAGCGCCCAATAAAGAAGCGCCCTCTGTCCCCAGGAGCGCATGCGGCGCACTTGATAGATGCGGTTGACCGTGACGAAGAACTTGTCGATCAAGAGGAGCGCGGTCACGGCCAGACCCGCGAGACCGAAGATGCCGAGCCCCGACGCGTGGTCCGTAAAGCTGCGCAGATAGGTGACGATCGTCTCCGTGTACTGCTGCGGGAGAACGCCGGAGATGATCGCCTCCTCAAGCGCGTGGCGCGAATCCGCAAAGCTCGGGAAAAGCGCAAAGGCGGACATCGCGACGGCGATGAGCGGCACGAGCGAGAGAAGCGTCGTGAGCGTCATCGAGGACGCCACCTCCTGGAGCTGCGTCTCGCGCATGCGCTCCGTCGCAAAGCGGATGATCGTGCGCACGGCCTCGATGCCCCGCTGGCGGCGCACGCGCACGGCAAGCCTCGCGCTCTTGACCGCCGCACGGTCTTGGGGCGCTTCCTCATGAACGCTCTTCACTTCCGACATCTTGATCCTCAACGCTAAAACCATCCAAGGTGTTTCAGCGCCCATTGTACCCGCAGGGCGCACGCAGGCCCGTATCGGCCGAATCGGCCGCATGAATGGGCCGCATGAATAGGGCGCATCGCACATGCAGAATGCACGCACTCCGCGACATTGGTCGACAAATGCCTTTCGCCCTCTTTTCAAGTCGGCAACGCGCATTCAGCGGCATTCGCCTCCTTAAAACACCTGTCAAACGGCACACTAAGATTTATATTGCCGACAAATTGTAAACATTGCTCGACAAGTCGAGGAAAGTTGTGTATAGTTCGTCCCCATGCGATGGATTGACTCTAAGCGATCCGTTGCCTTTTCGGTCAAAACGCCGTTCCCGTCAGGGGCCCGGCGTCCGCGGCAGTAAGGCGCCGCTCCGAAATGGGGGAAAGAAAAGGCCGGTTTTCGACGAAACCGGCCTTTTTCGTTTTCTTCAGTGCGCCGCGGGAGCCAGCGGCGCTTCAGGGAGGCTTCTGCGCGCCAAACTCAGGACGCGTCCGCGGCGGGCGCGGTGAGCGCCTTGCGGGCCGCCATGAGATAGACGTACATCGAGTAGATCGTGAGCACGGCGGCGACGACGATGAGCACGCGGCCGAGGAAGGCGATGTTGAGCTCGCCGCTCAGCAGGCTTGTGTTGACGACGATCGGGTCCCACCAGAGGAGCATCGGGATCGCGGTCATCTGCGCGATGGTCTTGAACTTGCCGAACCAATTGACCTTGACGGCGCCCGACGCTCCCACCTTGGCCATCCACTCGCGAAGCGCCGAAACCGTGATCTCGCGTCCGATGATGATGAGCGCGACGAGCATGTCGCAGCGGTCGAGGCCGACGAGCGCGACGAGCGCGGCACTCACGAGAAGCTTGTCGGCGACCGGATCGAGAAACGCCCCCATGGGCGTGGCCCATCCCTGATAGCGGCGTGCGAGGAAGCCGTCGAGCGCATCCGTGATGGCCGCGGCGACGAACATCACCATGGCAACCGCATTCTTCGTCCCCATCGTCATCCAGGTGTCCGGAAGGTAGAAGATGCCGATGACGAGCGGAATCATCGCAATGCGCATCCACGTGAGCAGCATCGGGACGTTGAGCTTGAAGGGGGGCTTCAGTTTGGGCATTTCGAGGTCCTTGTCAATTTTTACGCGCTCCCGTGGAGCTGAGCATAAATTTTAGCCGCGAGCGCGGTCGAAATGCCGTCCACCCTCGCAATATCTTCCGCCGATGCGTTGGAGAGCTGCTTCATGCCGCCGAAATGCGTGAGAAGCTTCGCGCGGCGCTTCGGTCCGATCCCCTCGAGATCCTCGAGCCGGCTCGTCTGGCGGCTTTTCGCGCGTTTGGCGCGCATGCCCGTGATGGCGAACCGGTGCGCTTCGTCGCGAATCTCGGCAATGAGCATGAGCGCCCGGCTCATGGTCCCGAGCACGAGCGGCTCGCGCCGCCCGCCGTCGATCTCGGGAAAGATCAGCGTCTCGAGGCCGACCTTGCGGCCCTCGCCCTTGGCGACGCCCACGATGACGGACAAATCGAGCCCGAGCTCCGTAAAGACCTGCCGCGCCATTTCGACCTGGCCCTTGCCGCCGTCGACGAGCACGACGCTCGGCAGCACGGCCTCGCCTCTCGTCACGGGCTTGTAGCGTCGCTCGAGCACCTGCCGCATGGCCGCGTAGTCGTCGCCGGGCTCGATGCCGGCGATGTTGAAGCGCCTGTAGAGCGACGACTGCATGCGGCCTTCGGCAAACACGACGCAGGAGGCCTGCGTGGCCTCGCCCGCCGTATGTGAGATGTCGAAGCACTCGACGCGGAAGTTCATCGGATCGCCGTCGTCGGGCTCGAAGCCCAAAATGTCGATGAGTTCTCGCAGTCTCGCGAGCTGGCTCCCTTCCTCCTGAAGATGGCGCACGAGCGCAATCTCGGCACCCTTGGCGCACATCTCGAGCCAGCGCCTTCGCGTTTCGCGAGGCTCGGCCACAACCGTGACGCGCCGCCCGGCCGCGGCCGTCATCGCCTCCGAAACCGCCTCGACCGTTTCCCTGCGCTCCTCCTCGCCCATGGCGGCACCGTCGAGAATGAGCACGTTCGGCACCGGCATGCCGTCGCCGTAATGCTGCCTCACGAAGGCCGTCATGATCTCGGCCTTCGAGGGCATGAGCGACTCGCTTTTGACGCCGATCTTCGGGAAGCACGGACGATCCCCCAGGTGGCGGCCGCCCCTGACCATCGCGAGATTCACGCAGGCGACGGCGCCCGAGACGGCGACGGCCACCACGTCGGCATCCGTATCCGCAC
>CABUOH010000098.1 GCA_902493085.1 uncultured Sutterella sp.
CGGGCCCGTCACGTGCAATAGCCTCACGCGAAAGCCCGCGAGCTTTGCAAAGAAGGCAAGAAACCGGCTGTCGAGCCCGCCCGAGTAGGCGATCGTCACGAGGCCGTTCTTGGAGTCGTCGGAGAGCTTTTGCGCAAGTCGTGCGAGACGCGGATCGTCAAAGGCGGGGAGCATGGTGAATTACTCAAGAACAGGAAGGGGCGTGCCGAAGGCCATGAGCGTGCCGTTGGCAACGCCCTCGAACACCTGAGGCGTGAAGACCGTGACGCGGTCCGACACGACCATCTCGGGCCAGCCGCCAAAGCGTGCGCCCAAGCCCAGAAGAACCGCAAGGCCCGTGGGCGTCACGGGCTCGCCTTCGCCCGACCAGGGGCGAACGGCAACGCCTTCGAGCATGGCGTAGAGCGCGGGCGCAGGGTAGGGAACGACGCCGTGGGCGCATTTGACGCTCCCGTCCGTCATGGGAAGGGGGCTTGCAATGAGCATGCGGGGCTCGATCGTTTCCATGAAGTCGGCGATGAGGCCGACGGCGATGATGTTGGCAAGACGCCCCACCTCATGGAAGTGAACATGCTCGGGCGTCGTGCCGTGCACGCGGGCTTCGGCGTTCGCCACGACCGACCAGATCGCAGCGGCCTTCGCCTTGGCGGCGTTGGAGAGCGTGCTCGCCTCGTAAAAGCGCAGGATGTCGGCGGGCGTGCGGTGGGCGTGCTCGTGCGGCGTGCGGATGACGAGCGTGTGGCCGAGGATGCCGTTGACGGCGCGGGGGGCGAAGTCGATCTCGGCCTTGAGCTCGGGAAAGCGCCTTTCCATATAGGCCTGCGCCGTGCCGGCGGTCTGGCCCGTCAGGGCGAGAAGGCCCGCGAGAAAGGCGTTGGCGTTGAAGCCCGCGTGAATGCGGACGGTGAGGATCGGATGATTGAAAAGGTCGGACATGGAAAACTCCTGAAGGCTACCGGTCGGCGCGCACGCTCTCAAGAAGGGAGAGAACGCGGGCGGCCGCGCAGGCTGCACCGTAGCCGTTGTCGATGTTCATGACGGCGACGCCGGGTGCGCAGGAGGCGAGGCAGCTCGAGAGCGCCGTGCGACCGCCCTCGGCCACGCCGTAGCCCACCGACGTGGGGACCGCAAAGATGGGCTTGGCGGTGAGGCCTCCGAGCACGCTCGCGAGCGCGGCGTCGAGCCCCGCGCAAACGACGACGACGTCGCCCTTGTTGATCTCGTCCCGGGCGGCCTCGATGCGCCAGAGGCCCGCGACTCCGCAGTCTTCAAAGAGCCGCACGGTCCAGCCGAGGTACTGAAGGGTGCGCGCGACTTCGTGCGTGACGAAGCCGTCGGCCGTGCCGGCGGAAACGACGCTTGCCGTCCCCTTTTCGTGGGGCGGGCAGGTGCGGTGCCAAGCGGTGCGCGATAGAGGATCGTAGTCGTAGGCGGCCCGAAGGGCGGAGGGAACCTGCTCCCAGCGCTCGGGCGAGAGGCGCGTAAAGAGGATGGGCTTTTCGTCGTCGGACGCAAAGCGCGTGAGAAGCGCAAGGAGCGCTTCCAGGGGCTTTCCTTCGCAGAAGACGGCCTCGGGCAGTCCGATGCGGACGTCGCGGTCGATGTCGAAGCGGATGTTCTCGGGCATGCTGGCCTCGGATTGGGTTGATGGATGACGTCGGACAAAAAGCCTGCCGCGCCGCAGGGCGCAGGCAGGCTTCGTGGTGAATGAACGCAGCCGTTATTCGACGCGCGGCACCGTGAGCGATCCTTCGGGCATGAGGATCATGTCGGGCGTCTCGCCCACGTATTGCTTGGCAAGCTCAAGCGCTTCTTCAACCGTGTCGACGGCGCCCGTGAAGAGCATGTCGCGAGCGAGGTCGCGGTCAAGGCTCGTCACGAGGATGTAGCGGGCCTTCTCGATCGGGCGCGTGATGGCGTAGGCCTTGTTGGCGCCGATCTTGAAGTTCGCCTCGAGCTCGGCCTTGATGGCGGCCGGGGTCTTGAGGCGGCGGAAGGTTTCTTCGAGCACCTTGGAGCCCGACCCTTCCTCGCAGTCGGCAAGGAGAATCACGACGCCGTCCTTCCTGACGGCGCAGGAGGCGTTCTCCATGGTCTTTTGCATCTGATAGACGTTGATGTCCTTCGGATAGCCGCCGCAGGAGACGATCACCAGGTCGGCGGGCTTCGGAATGACGCAGCCGTAGACCTGGTCGACGAACTTGCAGGCTTCCTTGTGCGCGGCGATGTAGTCGCCCGCGAACATGCGCAGGAACTGGTGCTTGGCGTTGAGGATGGCGTTGAAGAGAAAGAGCGAGCGGCCCTTCGCAAAGAGCGCGACGCCTTCCATCTGGTCTTCATAGCAGGGGTTGCCCGTGGTGCGGCCGAGCGCGGCGTTTTCGTCGAGCATGAAGCTGTGGTTGACGCGCACGGTCTCCATCGCGGCGCAACCCGGCAGGATCGCCTTGCGTCCGCCGCCGTAGCCCGAGAAGTAGTGGTGCACGATCGTGCCCGTGAGGATCACGTGGTCGACGTTGCAAAGCTCCTTGTGAATGTGCACGGGAGTGCCGCGGGAGGTGGTGCCGAAATATTCGAAATCGTCGTCGTTCGTGCAGATGCTGTTGTACATCTTGAGGCGGGAGGCTACGTTTTCGCCCACGCCCTCGGCCATTTCCTCGTGCGACATGGCGCGGTGCGTGCCGAGCGCGAAGACGATCTTCATGTCTTCGTCCCTGACGCCCAAGCGGTTCATTTCGTCGACGAGAACCGGCATGAAGTCGAAACTGTTGGCGACGCGGGTCGGGTCGTTGCAGATGAAGGCGACGGTGTCGCCGGGCTTGACGATCTCTTCGATCGACGGGCAGCCGATCGGGTGGCGGATCGCCTCGAGCACGCCCGCCTTGATGTCCTCCATCGGCGGGAAGTCTTCGGTGCGGACCACCTTCAGAACGCGGTCCTCTTCAACGGTAAAGGTTTTGCGGCCGCGCCCGTAGGCGAAGTCGTAGGTCTTCATGGTCATGTCTGGTCTCCTTGATTCGGCTTAACTGATGTGTTCTTGAGGGGCGGCCCGACTCCCGCCCCGTCTTCAAATGGTCCTGTCGGGCGTGGAAGTCATCCGAAAGCAGTAGTGCTTCGGCGCGGGCCGAGTCTGCCGTAGGAGCATTATAGGAGCGTGGAATTCGTTGGGAGCGAGGCCTTGTCGCGAAAAACGACGCCAAGCGCGGGAAGTCAAGCCTTGAGGCGAAACTTACACTTTGGGAGTAGTGCGCCTGCGGGCTGCAGCCGTTTTGGGATCATCTATTCGATCCGCTATTCGATCGGCACGATGAATCGCCCGAAGATCCGGCCGTCACGGCTCTCGTCGCCGAAGCTCTTCATCTCGATGATGCTGTAGAGCGTGTCGGCGGGTTCGAGTCCGAGCTTGTTCATCTGGGCATAAAGCGGATGGGTTCGGTCAACGAGGGCTCCTGGTCTCTCGTGCCTTCTCTCTTCAACGAAGTGGTAGATGAAGGCCTTTCGCGCGGGAAGCCTTCTCACGATGCTGTTGAGGGGAAGCTGATGGCGCTCGGCGTCGCTCTCGCGCACGATGAGGCCGAGCCTGTAGACGGGCGCCCCTGAGCCCGCCGAAGGCTCGAGAAGCATGCCCGATTTGACGATCGGCATCCAGGCGGACCACGCCTTCAGCAATTCGTAAATGCGTTCGTCGTCGATGAAGTCCTGATGATTCGTGTGCGGCAGGAAGTAATGGGGCTCGACTTCGCCGATCTCCCAGTCAACGGGCTTTTCAAGCCGTTTGGCATGCCATTTTTTGAACTGCTCGTGCTCCGCGAGTATCGCGGTTTCAAACTCGATGTTCTTTCGAACCTCCTCAAAGCGTTGGTCGAGCATGGCGATGGACTCTTTTTCACTTGCGGCCGAAAGCATGCTTCGGATGTCCTTGATGTGAACGCCGCAGTTGCGCAGCCGCATGAATTCAAGAATGCGCGCCGACTGCTGAAAGACGAAGAAGCGGTATCCGCCGTTCTGACGCGAGGCGTGCACGAGGCCGTTGTCCTCATAGTGCTTCAGAAAGTCGGGTGTGACACCCAGGTATTTGGCAAAGTCTCCGATTCGGTACTGGCGGTTTTTGAAGGGGGCTGGCATGGGAGGGTCCTGAAGAAAAAAGAGTCTCGCGAAACGCTTGCGGCACAGTCAGCAATCCTCGCGGGCGGTGCGGGCGTAGTGAGGCGCGGCTTAGTCTTCGCGCTCCGGGCAAGCGTGGAAAGAGCGCATGCGCTGACGCCGGTCAAGCGCCGTGGAAGCGCGCCCGCCGCTCTGATCCATGCGGGAAAATACGAGCGTTGACTTGGGTGTTGCTCCCAAGCTTAGAGTTTCAAGCGGTCATTTCCAAGGAGCGCCGCACGCTTTTCGCCTGCGGCTTCCCTTCCATTATCGTTTGAAGCAAGTCATGAACAAGTCATTTTCTCGCCGTGCGTTTCTGCGCACGAGCATTGTAAGCGGCGCCTCCCTGGCTGCGACGGTCGCGCATGCGGCGCCCGCCGGCCTCTACAAGCCGGGCACCTATTCCGCCAAGGCCTCCGGCATCGGCGAAGTCACGGTCACCATGACGTTCGACGCCGAGCGCATCACCGACGTCGTGCTCGACGTCTCCCACGAAACCCCGGGCATCGGCCAGGCTGCGGCCGACGCGCTCAAGAAGAACCTGCTCGCCGCTCAGGGCGCGGGCATCGACGGCGTCTCTGGCGCCACGATTACCTCGAAGGCCGTCTCCAAGGCCGCCGCCAAGTGCATCGCGCAGGCCAAGGGCGAAATCCCGGTCGAGGTCATCACCGAAAAGCGCGCCGACGAAGACGACGGCGACTGGCTGGGCAAGGCCCCCGAAATCGCCGAAAAGGACATCGTCGCCACGCACGAAACCGACATCCTCGTCGTGGGCTGCGGAACGGGCGGCCTCTTCGCCGTCGCCGCCGCTGCCGAAGCGGGCGGCAAGGTCATCGGCATCGACCGCTTTGCGGTCGGCACGGGCATCCGCGAAGACCTCGGCGCCATCGACTCCCGCTACCAGAAGGCCTGGGGCACCAAGATCGACAAGTTCGAATTCATCGCCATGGCCACGCAGTACGCGGGCGGCCACATCCAGCAGGACCTCGTCAAGCTCTGGTGCGACAAGTCCGGCGAAGCCATCGACTGGGTCGGCGACCGCCTTGCCGAGCGCAACATCGAGCTCTGGCACGAGTCGGGCGACAAGAACGACGAGACGCGCTACAAGCACTTCGCCATCGGCCACTCGCCCAAGCTTCCCATTGATCCGAAGACGGGCAAGCACGCGATCTCGCTCGCGCAGGTCGTCGAGCAGTACGCCGCCAAGAAGGGCGCGCGCTTTGACTACAACACCAAGATGGTCAAGCTCGAGAAGAAGAACGGCCGCGTGACGGGCATCATCGCCGAAAACGCCGACGGCGCCTATGTCCGCTACAACGCGAAGAAGGGCGTCATTGTCGCCACCGGCGGCTACGCCCAGAACTGGAAGATGATGGAGGCGCTCCAGCCCTGGAACCTCCGAATCATCGGCCGCTCCGGCGCCCTGCCCGGCGCCCGCGGCGACGGCATCCGCGCC
>CABUOH010000099.1 GCA_902493085.1 uncultured Sutterella sp.
CCTTGGGCGGGTTGTACTTGATGTGGTACGTGCGGCCGGAGACCGGGTCGACACGACGACCGGACATGCGTTCAACGATTTCGGCGTCAGGCACCTGGATTTCGAGAACGAAGTCGATCGGGATGCCTGCGGCCTGAAGGGCTTCAGCCTGCGGAATCGTACGGGGGAAGCCGTCGAAGAGGGCGCCGTTCACGGCGTCGGGCTGCGTGAGGCGGTCCTTGACGAGACCGATGATGATGTCGTCGGAGACGAGCTGACCCTTGTCCATCACGGCCTTGGCGGCCAGACCGAGCGGAGTGCCCGCCTTGACGGCGGCGCGAAGCATGTCGCCCGTGGAGATCTGGGGAATACCGAACTTTTCGCAGATGAACTTGGCCTGCGTGCCCTTGCCGGCACCGGGAGGCCCAATCAGAATCAGACGCATTGGAATGTTCCTTCGATTATGCAATGAATGACGCCGGATCTTGCCGGCGGCCTGCCGTCCGGGGGAACGGCGGTGGATAAGCAGATTTTATCTCGAAATCCCGTGAAGTCCAAGATGCTAGCCAAAGATGCTAGCCGAAGATGCTAGCCGAAGAGAGAGCCGCAGGGCGATCAAGCGGACGGGTTCTTGGCAAAGAGCGCGCGCACGCGCTCGAGATCCTCCTGCGTGTCGACGCCCGCCGGAAGGGCGGCGTCAAGCACCATGACGGCGATGCGCTCGCCGTAGTAGAGGGCGCGCAGCTGCTCGAGGCTCTCGAGCTTTTCAAGGGGGGCTTGGGGCAGCGTCGGAAAGCGGCGCAGGAAGCCGGCTCGATAGGCGTAGAGGCCCAGATGGTGGAGAGGCGCGAAACCTTCGGGCAGGCAGTCCCTTCTTTGGCGGAAGTGGTCTCTGGGCCAGGGAATCGGCGCACGGGAGAAGGTGAGCGCCGTGCCCCGGTCGTCAAGCACGACCTTGACGACGTTGGGATTGAAGAAGCTCTCGACGTCGTGGATGGTGTGGGCCGCCGTCGCCATGGCGCAGTCCGGACGCGAGGCGAGCAGGCCGGCGACGTCGCGGATGACGTCAAGCGGCATCAGCGGCTCGTCGCCCTGGAGGTTGACGACGATCTCGTCGTCGGCCAGGCCGAGACTTGCGACCGCTTCGGCGAGGCGGTCGGTGCCCGTCGGATGATGAGGATCGGTCATGATCACGTCAAGGCCTGCGGCTTTGCAGGCTTCGTGCACGCCGGCATCGTCCACGGCGACGACCACGCGGTCGGCTCCGCAGGCGAGTGCGCGCTGCGCCACTCGGACGATCATCGGCTTGCCGCAGATGTCGGCGAGCGGCTTGTCGGGAAGGCGCGAAGACTTGAGGCGCGCCGGAATGATCACGGTAAAGGACATGAGAACCTCACTTGGGATCGAGCGCGGCCGATCGCTCGGCATAGTGGCGGGCTTCGTTGTCGTCGAGGTTGCGGGCGGCGCTGCGAAGCATCACGGGAATGTCGTGGCGGACTTCAAAGGCGAGGCGGCAGCGCGGGCAGACGAGCTCGCGGCGCTCGCCGTCGCCCAGCAGAAGCCTGCCCTTGCAGACGGGGCAGACGATCATGTCGTTGAGTTTGGCGGACATTGTTCTCAGCATCCCTTTCGAAAAGGATAAAAGAAACATTTTACCGCCCGGGCGCTGCGGAAAACAGAGGAAATGGTGCGCCGGACGTCCGAAAGGCGCCCTAAAAAGAACGCCCCGGCGCTTGCGAAGACTGCGTCGAGGCGTTGTGCATGTGCGTTGGACGGGATCAGCGCTTGGCAGCGGCATCCCGGGCGCGCTTGTCGATGAGGTCGACAAGGTAGCTGTCGAGCTTCACTTCGAGCCCGACGATCCAGATCCTGTCGTCGCGTGCGATCTCGGGCGCGTGACGGCATTTGACGGCGTCCTTTCCCGTGATGAAGATGATGTCTTCCGGGCGCCCGGCAAAGGGATTTTCGGCAAAGTCGAAATGGTCGCCGAGTTCAAGCTCGGTCCCCTCGATGTCATGGGCGCGGATCATGGCGAAAAAGCGGCCCGGCGCGGCGATGCCGGCGGCGGAAAGGGGCTTGAGATGCTCGGCGTGAATCTTTTCTGCGAGTTCGTCAATGAGCGCCGTTTTGCCGGTCGAAAGCTGGGTGCAGGTTGCAAAGCAGCTCGAGGCGGCAAAGCGGGGCGTGCGGCTTTCGACGACGGCTTCGTTCGCCGTGTTGAGCACGATCGCGTCCACGGTGTCGAGACGGGATGGAGGTTCGCGCAGCGGACCCGCCGGCAGCACCCAGCCGTTGCCGAGGCCGCGTGCGCCGACGACGGCGATTTCAACGTCGCGCGCGAGCGCGGCATGCTGCAATCCGTCGTCGCTCACGATCAGATCCACTTCGGGATGCGCCGCAAGCAGGGCGCGGCCCGCTTCGAAGCGGGCGCGGCCGACGGCGACGGGCACGCCCGTTTCCCGCGCGATGAGCAGAGGTTCGTCTCCGGCTTCGGCTGCGTGCGTCTCTGCATTGATGAGGCGAATGCCGTCCTCTCGACGGCCGAAGCCGCGGGAAATGACGCCCGGATGCCAGCCGCGTGCCTGAAGCTCGCGCACCAGCGCGATCGTCACGGGCGTCTTGCCCGTGCCGCCGACGTAGATGTTGCCGACCACGACGACGGGAACGGGCAGACGGTTGGGCACGGTGCGTTCGCGGCGCGAGCGGCTCACGGCCAGAAAAACGAGGGAGAGCGGGGAAAGAAGCCAGGCCACGGGACCGCGGGAGGCCCATTGACGGTGAGCCCAGGCTTCAAGTTCGGCACGCAGCGTCATGAGAGCGCCTCCTTGGACGGACGACGTTCGGCGGATGCGGCCTGCAGGAAATCGGTGGAAAAGGGTGTAGGGGGTGGCTTGTCGGACATGACGGTGTTGACGGAGCGCGGGGAGTCGCGCGGGAGCGGTAATGATAAACGGTTTTGGGGCCCCGCGTGCGCGCCCGGCAGGCGCTTTTTGACGGCGCGGCAAAGACATGAGGGCAGTGCGGACGGACGCCTTCGGGAGCCGAAGTTGTTCGCAAACCTGTGGAAAACTGTGTGGACAAGTAGGGGTTCATCCTTCGGACAAGGGTCTCTTCTGAGGTCGGTCGTTCCCGTTCCCAGCGTTTGAGTCCTAATAATTACTTTAAAAATCAACGACTTGCGTTTGTTTTTCTATGGCGTGAACGGGCGAATTTGAGGCCGGTCTCGCGACTTGCCTACTGCCGCAGGGATGTGGACAACCCGGAAGATTTTTGCTCGAGCCTATTGACTTTTTCATGCAAATCTGCATGTCCCGCGAGCGGCATTCGTGCGGGTTCTAAGGTGTTTTCCCCATACTCTGTGAGTAGCTCTGTGGATAAGTCGGTGGGCAATTGTTTAAGCGCGTGTGGAATAAGGGGAAAAATTGTTTTGCCTAAAGTTTGTGCAGGATGTGGAAATTTCAGGCTTTTCGCCTTTTTCCGACTCGGGCGGGCAACGGGCCGACGTGCCTGAGAGTGGAGCGCGAAGTGTAAAATGAGCGATCGCAGACTTCGATAATTATCCACAGGCTTATGCACAGGGACTTTATGCCCGATTATCCCTTTCTTTTTGATGATGAACGCTTCAGTCGTCCTGCGGCCGTGCGCCGGTCTTCGCCGCTTCGCAGGCCGTCGACCGAGTCTGCCGCCGGTGCCGAGAACGTCATCGGCGTCGGCGCCGCGGTGGTGCGCATTCGTGGCGTGCTCGGCGGCATGCTCGGCGGTCTTTGGATCTCGGGCGAGGTGAGCAACCTCTCGATGCCCGCTTCGGGCCACGTTTACTTCACGGTCAAGGACCGCGACGCCTCGATTCGCTGCGCCTACTTTGCGGGAAGCGCCAGACGGCATCCGGCAACGTTCAGGACGGGAGACCGGATTGAAGTGACGGGGGCGGTCGACGTGTACGCCAAAAGCGGGGATCTGCAGATCAAGGTTTCCGACTGGCGGCATGCCGGTGCGGGCGCTCTTTACGAAGCCTACCTGCGCTTGAAGGCGAGACTTTCGGCGGAAGGCCTTTTTGCCGAGGCGCTCAAGAAGCCGCTTCCCTTTTTCGTCAGGCGAGCGGTCGTCGTGACGAGTGCGCAGGCGGCGGCGCTTCAGGATGTGAGGCGAACGATTGCCAGACGCACGCCGTGGGTGGAGCTGCAGCTTGCGGCCGCCTATGTTCAGGGGGACCTTGCCCCCGCATCGCTCATGGCGGCGCTTGACTGCGCCGATGCGGCGGGCGCAGACGTCATCCTGCTCGTGCGCGGTGGCGGCTCCTTTGAGGATCTGTCCGCGTTCAACGACGAGCGTCTCGTCAGAAAGTTGAGAACCCTGAGGACGCCCGTCATCGCAGGCATCGGGCACGAGTCGGACGAAACGCTCGCCGGCCTTGCGGCCGACGTCTGCGCTTCGACGCCGACGGCCGCTGCGGAGCATGTTTGTCAGGACATTCATTATTGGCGCTCGCTTCTTGAGGAGTTTGAACGCCGTTTGACGCTCGCTGTCGACCGCACGACGGACGATGCCGCTCAGGCGCTCGACCAGCTCGAGGGCCGATTGAGGCGTCAGGACGGCTTCGTCGGCCGCCTGGAGGCCGATCTCGTGCGGCGCGCAATGCTCCTTGAGCGTCTTGCCGTCGGTTCGCTTCAGGGCCGCGGGGCGCGTCTGAGCGCTGCGGGTGCGGGCCTCGCGGGGCTGGGCCGCCTGCCCGAGCGGCGCTCTGCGGCGCTCGAAGGGCTCTCAAGGCGTCTTCGTGATGCCGCGGACGGCCTGCTCGGCGAACGCTCGAGAAGGCTCGCGCACTCTGCGCTTTGCCTGCAGTCGCCCGACGCCGTGCTGCGCGCGAAGACTGCCCGGCTGAGTGCGCTCGACAAGACGCTCGACCGAGAGGCTGAACGCGCGTGCGGCGCACGAAGCACGCGCCTCGCTCAGGCCGAGCTCGGTCTCGCCGCGGGCTTCAGGCAGGCGATGCAGACCAAGGAAGTGGAGCTCAAGCTGCTCGAAAGACGCCTTCCCGACATGGAGAGGAGGCTTGACGAGGCCTCGCTGCGCCTGCGCGCGCTCGGACACGCGCTCGCCGGACTTGATCCGGACAAGCCGCTCAAGCTCGGCTACGCAAGAATCGAGCGCGATGACGGCACCGTTTCGAGCGCGGCTGAGATTGCGTCCGGCGACGAGCTCACGCTCTGCTTTGCCGACGGCACCCGCAGGGCCGTGGCGAAATGACGGACGGCCCGGCGAAGCCGAAAAGGCGTCGGTAAGGCGTCGGAAGGGCGCCGGAACGGGAGCGGGCAACAGAAGGTTGTATCCAAATATTAGAAGTCTATATTGAGCTCTCTTTTGTGATAAGCTTCATTTATCGAAACTCAGATCCCGACATGTTCGGGGGAGACATCATCATGTTTACTCTGCCTGCTCTTCCCTTCGCGCTCGACGCGCTCGAGCCCGCCATGAGCCGTGAAACCCTGGAATACCACTGGGGCAAGCACCATCAGACGTACGTCAACAACCTCAACGGCCTGATCGCCGGCACGGACTTCGAAGGCAAGTCCCTTGAAGAAATCATC
>CABUOH010000100.1 GCA_902493085.1 uncultured Sutterella sp.
GAGAGCGTGGCAAGCAGGATCTTGCCGCCTGGCAGGTACTGGTTGACGATGAGCCAGATGCCCGCCCAAAACGTGATGACGGTCATGAAGAGGCCGGGCACGCCCGTGATCCAGGCGTACTTCGCCTTGTTCATGCGCAGGATCACGGTGGTGCCGATCAGAAGCGTCACGCTGGCGAGCAGCTGGTTGCAGATGCCGAAGAGAGGCCAGATGGAGCCGATGTCGCCCGAATAGACGAGATAGCCCCAAGACCCCGTGAAGAGCACCGACGTGATGATCACGCCCGGAATCCATTCCTTGTCCGCAAACCTCGGAATGACCTTGCCGATCATTTCCTGCAGGAAGAAGCGTCCCACGCGAGTGCCGGCATCCACAGCCGTCAGAATGAAGACCGCTTCGAACATGATGGCAAAGTGGTACCAGTACGCCATCAGATGCTCCATGAAGGGGATCTGCGAGAAGATGTGGGCCATGCCGACGGCGAGCGAGACGCTGCCGCCCGGGCGGCCCATCAGGCTTTCCTGAACTTCGGCTTCAAGGCGCGGAAGCTCCTGGACAGCCATGCCGAGCGCCTGGAACTTGTCGGCCGGCGCATTGATGGCGAAGTAGTCGGCAGGCACCAGAACGCAGGCGGCGACGAGCGCCATGATGGCGACAAAACCTTCCATCAGCATGGCGCCGTAGCCCACGAAGAGCACGTCGCGTTCGTTGCCGACCATCTTCGGAGTCGTCCCCGTGCCGATCGTGGCGTGGAAGCCCGAAAGGGCGCCGCAGGCGATCGTGATGAAGATGAACGGAATCACCGGACCGCCCACGATCGGACCGCCGCCGTGAATGAAGTCCGTAAAGGCCGGCATCTGGAAGTTGGGCATGACGAAGGCGATGCCGATGGCCAGCGCACCGATCGTGCCGATCTTGAGGAAGGTGGAGAGATAGTCGCGCGGCAGGAGAAGGAGCCAGACCGGAAGAACGGAGGCGAAGAAGCCGTAAATCGGGATGAGGATGCTCATCGCCTCGCGGTCGATGTCAAGCCAGCCGAAGTATTCCGGATGAGCGGCGACCCAGGGCCCCGAAAGAATACAGAGGAAGAGAAGCACGATGCCGATGACGGTGGCCCCCACCACGTCGCCCTTGCGCCAGATCTGCATGTAGAGTCCCATCAGAATGGCGATGGGAATCGTTGCGGCGACCGTATAGGTCGACCACAGCGAATTGTGCATGGCATTGACGACCGCGATTGAGAGACCTGCCAGCGTCAGGATCAAAATCGCCAGAACCGCCCACGATGCGACGAAACCCGTCGTCTTGTCGATTTCCTGCGTCGCAATGTAAGCGAGCGACCGCCCGCGATGTCGTGCACGCCGCCCGCAAGGACGCAGCCGATCAGAATCCAGAGCAGCCCCGGCATGTAGCCGAACTGCGCGGCGAGCACCGGGCCAAGCAGCGGACCGGCTGCGGCGATGGCGGCGAAATGATGGCCAAAAAGCACATACTTGTTGGTCGGCACGTAGTCCTGCCCGTCGCTGTACTTGACGGCGGGCGTCTGGCGGGCTTCATTGAGGCTGAGAACCTTGGTTGCAATGAAAAGTCCGTAGAAGCGGTAGGCAATGGCAAAAATACAGAGCGCGGCAAAGACGATCGTCAGTGCGTTGACTCCCGTTCCTGTTTCCATGTCTTTCTCCGGGTTGGCTTAAAGGAGTGAATCGTCGGCTTCAGACTGCTGAGCGGGCCGCAAAAAAAGGGCCCGCAGGATCCGAAAGACCGAATCCGAGGCCCTTCCGACGGGCCCGGCGCTCACATGTTCGCCGATCTGCCTGTCAGTCTATCGTTTTAATCGTTTTGCGCGCAAATGGTGCACGCCATTTTTTCCTCAGTGCTTGTGCGCACCTTTGAAGATCATGAATGCCATCGGCAGCTCGAGCGCGTTCTTCACGCCGCTGAAAACGCCGCTCCAACCGATCATGAAGTCAATGTACTCCTTGGGCTCGACCTTGCGGCCGAGCATCTTTTCGTGCGCATCCCGCGCCGTCAGGATTTCAAGATCCTTGAGGTAGCAGGAAAGCGCCAGACGGATCACGGCCTCGTCGCTCAGACCGCCGGCATCGCCCTCCAGTCCCTGAGCCGTCATTTCAACGGCAAGCTCCTGGCGAAGCGAGACGCGAAGGTGGCCTGCAAGTTCGGCGCCCGCCCAACCGTTCTGGATGATGCGGGACGCGTCGCCCCCCGTCGACAGAAGCATTTCAAGATCGTTCCGAAATTCCTCTGCCTGCTCGCGAACGGCGGCTGCGTCCTTGTGGTCAGGCTGGTTGCTGCGGATCCAGGCATCCTGCATGCAGGCGATGCCGAGCTCCTCAAGCGCAAGGAACATGCTGTTCTGGTCGCGAAGGTCGATGGCGGCGTGAGGCGCGAATTCTGCGTCACGGACTTGCTGGGGCATGTCTGTCTCCGAAGTGAAAAAGCGTTTTGAAAGATTTCGGCATTGTACAACGCCGTGCCGCGACGCTGAAGCGGCGCGGAGTCGGGCTGACAGCCTTGACACTCAATTGAGTTTTCCTGCCACCGCATCGGGAAGCGGCATCACGGGAATGCCTTCCTCACGGAGAGCCCGGGCCTCCTCGCTTGAACACGTTCCCTTCACCAAGCGCCTGTCGGCGAGACCTTCATGAATGTCCCTCACCGTTTCAGGAAATCGGCTGCCGACATCCTCTGCCCGCTCCGCCGCTTTGCGAAGCGTCTTCATGGCGTCCGCCTGCATCTTTCGAACCGCCTGCCAGCTGCGAAGGCCGGCATCGGCCTCAACGTCCGCACGGGTCGTGCCCGACACTTTCGTGAAGTTTGGCGCGCTCGGACGTCTCGAAATGGAAGGATCGCCACATACGGGACAGGCAACGCGACCCATCCTCAAATCGTCCTCCATTTCCTCTTCCGAACGATACCAGCCTTCGAACAGATGGCCAAATCCGCAGCAGAAGTCGTAGACCTTGATACCCATCGCACCATCCTCATCAGTCGAAATCCAAATCGCGCAAAAAAGTTCACACGACTTTTAAAATATACTGTACAATTGCGCTCTCTGATGAAAACGTCAGCTACCATCTTGGAAGGGTGGCAGAGTGGTTGAATGTACCGCCCTGGAAAGGCGGCATACGGAAATTCCGTATCGAGGGTTCGAATCCCTCCCCTTCCGCCAGATTTCAAAAGGCAGAAAGCATATGCTCTCTGCCTTTTTTATTTTTTCCTCTTGACTTTTGAAAAAAGCTTAGGCATACTTCGTTTTCTCAACGAATTTGACTCGCCGATTCAGTCTGACACCACAGACGGCGAGATGTCTGTTGAGCACCTATGGAAGGGTGGCAGAGTGGTTGAATGTACCGCCCTGGAAAGGCGGCATACGGAAATTCCGTATCGAGGGTTCGAATCCCTCCCCTTCCGCCAAGTTTCAAGGGGCAGAAAACAAAAGTTTTCTGCCCCTTTTTGCACATGCGCCCCCCGCCTTTGCCAATACCGAGGCTGTCGAGCAACAGCCGGCACTCCCCCCAACCCCTGCGTCGAGTCCCTTCGTCGAGTCTTCGTGCGAGAATCTCTTACATATATGGACAGGCCGCACCATGGGACTCCTCTTCAGAAAACGCATCAAGATTCTTCCCGGCGTCACGCTCAATCTTTCCAAATCCGGCGTCAGCGCCACGATCGGACGCAAGGGCATGAGCGTCTCGCTCGGCAGGCGAGGCGCTTATCTCAATGCAGGCATTCCGGGCTCCGGCATCTACAGCCGCACACGCCTTGACAAGGCTTCGAGCTGCAGAACAGGCAAGGAAGCAACCAAGACGCCTGCTGATCCCGGCTCCGCCGTCGCGCTTCTCAAGTGCATCGCGCTCATCGCCTTCATCGGACTCTGTCTCGCCTGCATCTGGCGTCTTCTCGCCTGAGAAGGCGCTGCCGGACATCGTTCCGTCACACGACTACCGACGAGGTCATCATCAATTCACAGAACCGACACGGCTTCGTCAAATCGGATTCCTACACTTCTCAGCATCCGACGCCCCGGCGTCCCGGACCTTTGTTTGTTGAAGGAATTCATTGTGAAAATCAAAACCGCGACCGCTGCCGTCTCCGCAGCGCTTCTTTCCCTCTTTGCCGCCGGCCAGGCCTGCGCCGCTCAGATCTACCCGGTTGACCAGGCGCGCTTCATGACGAACGCCCGTTTTGACTTCAAGATCGAACTTGACAAGACCTTCTCCCGCAGCGACGTCACCGTTCAGATCAACGGCGCCGACTACACCAAGACACTCTCGGGCAAGGAAGTCTGGGTGGAGAAGGAAGACAACGTGCACGGTTCGGCCCTCGTCATGCGCGACGTGGAAATCCGGAATCCTGGCCGCTACGAAGTGCTCGTCAAGAGTCCCGAAGGCGAAATGCGAGCGAGCTGGGACATCTACACGACGCCCGACAAGCCGGTCGCCAAAAACGTCATCATTCTTCTGGCCGACGGTCTCTCCGTCGGTCACCGCACGGCCGCCCGCATTCTTTCGAAGGGCGTGACGAACGGCATGTACAACGCGCCGCTCGCCATGGACGACATGCCGCACATGGCCCTGCTCGGCACGAGCTCCGTCGACACGATCGCGGCCGACAGCGCCAACACCGCCTCCGCATACATGACCGGCCACAAGTCCAGCGTCAACGCCCTCGGCGTCTATGCCGACCGTACGAAGGCCAGCCAGGACGACCCCAAACAGGAAACGATCGCGGAACTCCTTCGCCGCAAGACCAACAAGGCCATCGGCGTCGTGAGCGACGCTGAAATCGAAGACGCCACGCCCGCCTCCGTCGTCTCCCACACCCGCCGCCGCGCCGACAAGGCCGACATCGTCGGCATGTTCTACAACGTCAAGCCGGAAGTCATCCTCGGCGGCGGCTCCGCCTACTTCCTTCCGAAGGAAACGGCCGGCTCCAAGCGCAAGGACAGCATCAACTACATCCAAAAGTTCGGCGACGCCGGCTACAAGCTCGTTACGGACCGCACGGAAATGCTCAACGCCGTCTCCGGCCAGACGCCCGACCGTCTTCTCGGCCTCTTCCACACCGGCAACATGGACGGCTGGATCGACCGCCATCAGTGGAAGGGCAACACCGTCAAGAAATTCCCCAATCAGCCTGATCTAACCGACTCCTTCGACGCCGCCGTCAAGGTGCTTGAAAAGAACAAGGACGGCTTCTTCCTGATGCTCGAGGCAGGCCTCGTGGACAAGTATTCCCATCCGCTCGACTGGACCCGCTCCGTAGGCGACACGATCGCCTTCGACAAGGTGGTTGAACGCGCCAAGGCCTACTGCGCCCAGAATCCCGACACGCTGCTCATCGTCACGGGCGACCATACGCACTCGATCTCGGTCGCGGGCACGGTTGACGACAACAAGCCCGGCAAGGACATGCGCGACAAGGTCGGCGTTTATGCCGACGCCGGCTACCCGAACTACGAGGACAAGGACAAGGACGGCTTCCCCGACACCTTCCAGCCCTCCAAGCGTCTTGCCGTCTTCTTC
>CABUOH010000101.1 GCA_902493085.1 uncultured Sutterella sp.
TCACCGAAACGTCCGTCGCCGAGCGCGTGCTCCTCGACGGCCGCTTCATCAAGGTGGTCGAGGAGGACGTCGTCCTTCCCGACGGACGTCCGAGCCGCCGCTTCGGCCTGCGCCACGGCGGCGCGGCCGGCATGATCGCCCTGGGGGCTGACGGCACGATCGTCCTCGAACGCCAGTGGCGCCATCCGCTGCGCAGGGCCTTCTGGGAGATTCCTGCGGGCAAGCTCGATCAGGGCGAGGCCGAGCTCGACTGCGCGAAGCGCGAGCTCGTCGAGGAGTGCGGCATTCACGCAGCGCGCTGGACGCGACTCGGCGAACTCAACAACGCGATCGGTTATTCCAATGAACGCATCGTCGTGTTTCTGGCCGAGGACCTCTCCTGGGGCACGCAGGCCCTTGACGAGGGCGAGCATCTCGAGGTTGTCCGCGTCGATCTGAAGGAGGCGCTCGACATGTGCGCCGACGGCCGCATCACGGACGTCAAGACCATCGTCGGCCTCTTCTGGCTCGAACGCCTTCTCGCCTCGCGCAGCGCCTGAGGCGCACGGTCCGCAGGGCTCGGGGGTTTGGCAATTCGACGGGCTCTGTGGTAAGATTCCAAAACTCTCGAAGCGGGTGTCGTATAACGGCTATTACCCCAGCCTTCCAAGCTGGAGACGAGGGTTCGACTCCCTTCACCCGCTCCACAAAGCGCCTCGCAGGCAATGGGCCCGCGGGGCTTTTTGTTTTGTACCTTCGTGATGAGTGTTCTGAGAGTCTTCATGCTTGGGAGAACAGCAGAGGTCGGTGGGAATGAAGCGGGCGTCATACGGTGCGCGAAGTTGGTGCCGGTGTTGGAAAAGCCACGCGGAGTTTGTCCCTGTGGCTCATCCGAAGCGCGCCGCCCTCATTCCTTATGGGTGTCCGAAAGGACCGGACTCGGCAGACAAGCCAAAGGTGATCAAGGTTCAGTGCGATCCCGCCGTCTGATTTGCGCAGGAATGCTGCCGCTGATGTATGGCAGAATGGGAATGCCTTGAGCTGATTCAGGGTTGTGAATGAGAAAAAATGGCAGAGAGTGCCATGCCCTTCACGTTTGGCGCACCTGTTTCGGCAGACGTTTGCGCATTTGGGACGTTATGCAAGTCCTCGTTTTCATGGAAGGAACGCATGTCGGCATTGCTTTTGCGTCCATTGCCGTTGGGCCGTTCAACGTTTTCCACGCTTCGGGCAAAGCACGAACTATATGTAGACAAAACCGATCTCATTTTCGAGCTTTGCCGCTTTGATGCAAAAATTTTTCTCTCCCGCCCGAGGCGCTTTGGTAAGTCGCTTTTGGTCTCGACCTTCGAGTCGCTGTTCAAGCATGGACTCAGAGATTTTGAAGGCCTTGCCATTGAGCCGCTGTGGCAGGATCACACCTATAGCGTGCTTCGCTTGGACTTTTCCCTGGTCAGGGATTTTGAGAGCATCCAAGATTTCTTCGTGCAGTTTGAGCACATGCTTGAGGATGCTGCGCTGCAGGCAGGGTTGACTGTCCCTAAAACAACCGCAGGTCCTTTCGGGCGGTTTGCCTCGATGTTGTCTCGCCTGCCGGATTCTTCGCTCGTGCTTCTGATTGATGAGTACGACGCACCCCTGACGGCGCACTTGGGCGACCACAAGCTTTTCGAAAGCGTGCAGCTCGCATTGTCGCGCTTTTATGCTGCCGTGAAGTCTTATGAAGGATGCTTGCGTTTCTTTTTTATGACGGGCATCACAAAGTTGGCGAACACCGGGATTTTTTCCTCGTTCAACAACACGACGGACATCTCGTCGGATCCGCGCTACGGCACGCTTTTGGGGTATACCGAGCAGGAGCTCGCCGATGATTTTTCCGCTTATCTGCAGCGGGCGGCAGACAGGCTGCAGTGCTCCATGTCAGTCCTGAAGGGGCGCCTGAAGGATAATTACAACGGCTTTTGCTTTGACGAGGCAGCGCAAACCCGCGTCTATTGTCCATGGTCGATACTGAATTTTTGTGCGTCACCCGAACGAGGATTTCAAAACTACTGGTACCAGAGCGGGGGACAGCCTATGGTGCTTCTGAAGTATCTTCAGTCGCATAAGCTGGAGAACCCGTCGACATTCAATCGACCGATCGGCGTCGGCTTGGACGTCATTGGAGCCTCTCAGCAGTATGCCGGCATTTCACAGGAAGCCCTGCTGGTCCAATCCGGTTATTTGACGATCAAGAAGCTGCTGATGCCCGGCTATGTGGAAGTCGGCTATCCCAATCAGGAGGTTGCGTCGTCGATGGCCCGTCTTTATGCGGATGAATTGCTCAGAAGCGCCGACCGAATGGAGTTGGGATTGCCGGCGGTGTCTTCGACGATGGCGGAGGGGGCGTTGGAGGATATCGTCAGCCTGTTCAACAAGACTTTCAATGCGATCGATTATCAACGTTATCCCGTGACGGACGAACATGCTTGCAGAGCGTTTTTGCAGGTGCTGCTGCTTGGGGCGGCCATGATGCCTCAGGTGGAGGTTCATGCGGCACACGGCAGAAGCGATCTGGAGGTCGATGCGGGAAGCCGGCGGTGGGTGTTCGAAATCAAGTGCGCAAGGACAAAGTCCGAGGTTGACAAGCTTCTGCATGAAGGCATTCGGCAGGTGCAGGGACGGCATTACGGAGAGACGCCTCATGGCAAGACTCTGTGCAGGGCCGTGCTGGTGTTTGAAAGAGATTGCCGAAGATTCTCCGCTTGGTCGAGCGTCAAGAGCAGATCTGAGCTCATGGATTCCTGAGAAATCCGCCGATCACGATTTCAATGCGCAATACCGCTGTGGAGGGGGCGCCGTGGGGCGCTCTGCGGCGACGGGTGCATTTCAGCAGGGCAGGCAGAAGACCGGGTAAAGAAAAACCCCGAAGTCACAAGGACTTCGGGGTTTGTGTCTTGGCGGAGAAGGGGGAATACTAGAACCTTTGTGGGGTAAGGGTTTTAGGTGGTGTTTGTTTAAAAGAACCACCAAAAGAACCACCGGCGAGAAAAAGTGTTTTTACCGTGTTTTTTTGCTTGTTGCGTTTCGTGAGTCTCTTGCTACGCGACTTAGGAACTCACGAAGCGCCGCGATAGGGTAGGCCTTTATTCCTGGGTAGCCCACAGGGTCCGGGAAGCCACTTTCCATCGCCCAACGTCGCAGCGTTGCCTCCGATGCATTGAAAGCCGCAAGGACTTCCTCTTGTGTAAGGAAGGCGTAATCTGGAACGTTTGGGTCAAAAAGTATAGAGCGAATGCGTGGACCGTCACTCAACTTGTTTGCTGTCATTGTGTTCTCCTTACGCGGTCAGTTCAAGTCGTTCGTTTCTTTTGATCTTGCCTTCCTTCAAAAGCTCTCTGTAAATCCTGAAAAGCCCCTTCGGCGTCACGTGCGCCGTGACTGACACGCTCAGTCCTTTTTCCGGATGTGTGAAGTTCGACACGCGTGGTCGCAGAACGCCTTGTTTCACTCGGTCTGCGTACGGCTCATTTTTCGACGTGATCCACGAGTGTGTACGCAACCAGTCGAAGAGTTGCATGGACGGATAGCCGAGTGTCTTGGCGGCTTCTCTGATGAGCATGTCACCGTAGGACGCTTCGACCGTCTCTGCAAAGGCGACTTTCGGAGCGTCTTCCGCGACCTTGTGTTCAAGCGCTGCTTGCTTCTCCAAGGAGGATGCGAGCTGTCGCAGCGCCGTTGGATAGTCAGGCAGTGCCGGCGCGGCCACCTTGGCTTTGGCTACCTTCTCGCATTCGATGAAGTAGAGTCGGGCCTGCTTACCTTTGTCGTTTCGTTCGACCATGCAGAGCTCTTTCGCCATGCCGAGAGAAACGGAAAATTCCTTGCTCGGACGACCGCCAGAACTTTCGCTCAAAAATGAGCAAAAGTCCGTGTTCTCGACAAAGCCGAAGTCTTTGATGCGACGAGCTATCCAGTCCTTGAACTCGGTCTTGACGCCGAGGAACGCATGAAGGTCACGCGCGTTGACGGTCTGGATTTGTTCGCCGCCAATGTTTGCCGCACTCAGTGCGATGATTTCGTTCATGCGCTCTCCTTAAAACGGTACTTCATTCGATCAGTCCTTCCTCTTTCATGACACGGACCGGCTTCAGGTGATGCTTCATCACGTAGTGAAGAGCCTGGTCCATCTCTTTGTAGGTGAAGCCCTTGAATAGCTCGATCAGGCTCTGCAACAGGGCTTCTGCTTGCAGAAGGTTTTCTTGCGCAATAACGTGCTTCTCTTGCCAGATGCGCCAGGCGGCATCGACCTGACGCCATGCCGGCTCAATCTCACGCCTGAACTCTTCGCCTTCTTCGAGGTCGTAGGACAGGCGGTCAGCTAGAAGTAGAAGCCCAACGAGGTAAGCCCACGATTCGTGCGAAGGCTCCGTTCTGAAGGACTGCAGGTGAATGCGGTAGTCGAGCTCGATGCTGGCGGCTGCGCGGTCTGACAGTCCCTTGTTCGCCGAGATGTCGAGCATGTCGAGGTAGCCGATGCGGTGTCTCTTCGAGTTGTATTTCTTTGTCCGCTTTTTCTTGGCTTTCATTCCTTGTTTTCCTTGAAAATGCAGTGTTGCGGATCGCACGGTGCATTCGGGTTTGAGTACTTGAGACCGAAACCAAGTCCGACAAGAAGTGCCAATGCGATGAGGATCGTCTTGTACCCGACGGTTATGCCTGACGTCGCGAGCGCCCAGACGATGAAGCAAGTGCCTGCTATGCGAAGGACGACGAAGATCGTCAGCATTACGATCTCCATCGCATTGATGGTTTGCGGGTTCATTCCTCGTCCTCCCACAGGGCGTATCTAGCGGTCACATCCTTATGCCCAAAGGCGTTTAGCCGGCCGTCCCAAAAAATCGGCAGCCGGTGGAACGAGCCGAACGGGATGAAGTCGTGCCCGTCGAAAACCGCAAACCCCTGAAAAAGCGTCTTGCCGTAGTACGGTTCCGGTGTGCCAGTGTTTTGATCCTTTTCTTTGACTTCGAGCCTGAGCGGCAAGCCGCGCGGCGGCGTCGTGTCCGGGAAGTATTTCCATTGCGTCATGCTTCGTCATCCTCATCCCACGGGCGGAAGCGTTTTACAGGAAACGCAAACTCATAGTTTTCAAACGACTCTCCACTTGGGTATCGCCATTTTCCGTTTTCAAAAACAAGACATGTTTTCATTTGGTTGCATTCAACCCGCATCAAGACTCCCTCCGGCGGTTCAACTTCTGGGAAAGCGTTCCATCCGTGCGGGTCGTACTCGCGCACTTCTTCGAGCATGTCGGACGTTATCTCTAGCGAGAGCTGGGGTTGAACACCGAACCATATGGTTGTTGGCTTTCCTCTTTTGAGGGCGGACGCAACCGCGGCTGAGCAAACTTCGAGAGCATCCGACAAGTCGCCTTTGCTGATCTCGTCGAGCTTTTTCTGAAGCTCGCGGTCTTTCAGTCTGTATTTCATTTGTCATCCTGATTCACAGTTCCCCGACCGTGAGGGTGAAGCGCCGGTGATAGATGATCCGGTCTCTCGGGC
>CABUOH010000102.1 GCA_902493085.1 uncultured Sutterella sp.
TACAAGTCCTCCATCACCATTGTTCCGCTTCTCAAGGCCTTCAAGGCGGTGCTTCCCGACAACGCGGGCGAGTTCGTCCATTGGGGTGCCACCTCTCAGGACATTGTCGACACGGGCATCGTTCTTCTTGAGCGGGATGCCTACAAGGTCATTCTGCGCGACATGAAGCGTTGCCGCGAATACTGCCTCGACCTTGCAAGGAAGTATCGCAACACCGTGATGGCCGGTCGAACCCACGTCGTTCACGCCATTCCGATCACCTTTGGCTACAAGGCCGCCGTTTGGGCCGATGAACTCGGCCGCGACATCGTTCGGCTCGAGCAGATGGCTCCGCGCGTCTTCGTGGGCGAAATGGCCGGCGCCGTCGGCACGCTCGCCTCCCAGCCTGAAAAGGGGCTTGAGACGCAAAAGCGCATGTTCGAAATCCTGGGACTTGAAGTGCCGACCATTGCCTGGCACGTCGCCCGCGACAACCAGGCGGAATTTGTGAGCGTGCTTGCCCTGTGCGCCGGCACGCTTGGACGCATCAATCACGAAATCCTCACGTTGCAGCGCACTGAAATTCTGGAACTTGAAGAGCCGTTCTTCATGGGGAAGGTCGGCAGCTCCACCATGCCGCACAAGCGCAACCCGGCCGTTCTTGAAAACGTGCTTGCGCTTTGCCGCAATGTCCGCAGCATTGCACCGTCGATCGTTGAGAGCATGGTCAGTGAAAATGAGCGGGACTGGGGCTGCTTCCTCTCCGAATGGGAAGCCATTCCGCGCGCCTGCCACATGCTCGGCTGCGCGCTGGAAAAATCCGCAAACATTCTCAAGAACCTCATCGTCTATCCGAAGCACATGGAGCGCAACCTATTTGCTCAGAAGGGCCTGATGATGTCCGAATGCGTGATGATGCACCTCGCGGCCAAGCTCGGCCGCATGACAGCCCACGGCATCGTCTACAAGTCCTGCATGGAGGCTTATGAAAAGGAAATCCCGCTCAAGGAAGTGCTCATGAAGACGCCGGAGGTCGCGCAGGCCTTTACGGAGGACGAAATCGACCACATGCTCAATCCGCATACCTACATCGGCTTGGCTCCGGAATTCGTTGACCGCGTTGTCGCGAAGTGGGAAGAACAGTAATTCCGTTCCCTCTTCAAGGGCCTGCACCGGATGTCACTTCCGGTGCGGGCTTTCTCCAACCCAAGAATTCAAGATTCAAAATGGACAAGGAAAAACTCATTCGCTGGTGCGTGCCTCTGGCGATCCTCGTCATTCTGTGGCTGTGCCCGGCACCGGACGGTCTCAAGCCTCAGGCCTGGCACATGTTTGCGATCTTTGCCGCCACCATTGCCGGCATTCTTGCCGCTCCCATCTCTTCAGGCGCGCTGATGTTCATTGCGCTTGCCGTGACCTACTTCACCAATACACTGGCGCTGGGCGATGTCCTGAAGGGCTTTTCTTCGGGCACCGTGTGGATGATTTTCTCCGCCTACGTGCTCTCGCTTGGCTTCGTGCAGTCGGGCCTCGGCCGACGCATTGCCTACAAGACGCTATCGCTGTTTGGCGGCTCTTCGCTCGGCGTAGCCTACTCGCTCGGAATCGCCGACCTGATCATGGCGCCCGCCATGCCTTCCGTGACGGCTCGTTCCGGCGGCATCGTGCTGCCGATTGCCAAGTCCATCACTCAGGTTCTAGGATCACAGCCCGGTCCTACGGGCAAGCGAATCGGCGACTTTCTGATCATGACCTGCTTTCAGTTCACGCCGATTACGGGTGCCATGTTCTTGACCGGCATGGCGGCCAACCCGCTTTGCGCTCAGCTTGCGCATGACGGCCTCGGCATTGAGCTAACTTGGGGCGAGTGGTTCCTTGCGGCCGTCGTGCCCTCCATGATTTGCTTCGTCCTGCTTCCGCTTCTCACCTACAAGTTCATGAATCCCAAGCTCAAGCGCACGCCGCAGGCGCGCATCATGGGGCGCGAGGAACTTGCCAAGATGGGCCCCATGACTCAGCAGGAAATCATTGTCGCCGTTGGATTCGCTCTGGCTCTCATCGGTTGGGGTACTTGCCTGCTTACGGGCTTCAATGCCAACGCAATCGGTCTTGGGCTGATGTCCTTCCTCTTTGTGACGGGCGGCGTTCAGTGGAAGGATGTTCTCAACGACAAGGCGGCCTGGGACACGGTTGTGTGGTTCGGCGCCATCATTTCGCTCGCCGCAGGGCTCACGAAGCTCGGCTTCATCAAGTGGATGACCGTCGGCTTTGCGGGTTCGCTCGGCGGGCTGGACTGGATGACGACCTTCCTCGTTCTTGGTTTTGCCTACATCTATCTTCACTACGTGTTCGCAACGGCTTCAGGTCATGTGGCTGCCATGTACGTGCCGTTCGCTTCGGTGGCGATCGCCGCCGGCGCGCCGGCTTCGATGGTGGCCATCTGCTTTGCGATCTTTTCAAACTTCATGTGGGGCATAACGGAATATGCCGGCGGTCCGGGTCCGATCTACTTCGGCCAGGGATACTTCGAGCGCCCGCGCTTCTACAAGATCAACTTCCTCATAGTCACCTTCAACGTGCTGGTGGTCTTCTCGACCGGCATGGCATGGTGGAAGATGATCGGGCTTTACTGAAACGCAATATCTGTTAAGCTCAGACCGTTCGGACGGCGATGTTCGGACGGTCTTTTCAATTCATGCTCATCCGAAACATGCATCGCGAACTTCTTCAGGACAAGCTTGCCTCCAAGCTCATGCACGGGATTCAGACGGGACGCTGGCCGGTCGGATCCATGCTTCCGCGCGAGCTTGAGCTTTGCGAAACTGAAGGCGTTTCCCGCTACACCGTCAGGGCGGCTCTCAAGCAGCTGGAGTCCGCAGGGCTCATCCGGCGCACGCCTCATGTAGGCACCATGGTCGTGAGCACGGGACACGCCCAGAGCCTCAACAGAGAAATCAGCTCGATGAGCGACCTTGACAGGCTGGCCTCCAACAATCCGCGGCGCATCCTCGACATCCGTGAGTTCGTCGTAAGCCGCGAGCTTTCTCCCCGCATAGGCTTTCCGCCCGGTGAGACCTTGATTCGATTCTCCATGATCCGGACGGGGGCGAAACCCGGCGATCCGCCCATTGCGTGGACTACCGAATATGTCAACCGCAGTTGGCAGCGCCTGGTTCATGAGGCCCCGAAACATCCTGAACTGCTGATGATTGATCTCATATCGCGCAGTTATCGGAAGAAATGCATGGAAATTCGTCAGGTGATTGAGGCGACGCAGCTTTCCGAAGAGGCTGCGCTTCATCTTGAGGGCGTGCCCGGAAGCCCCGCTCTGCGCATCACGCGCCGATACCTCGACGCCAAGGGACACGTGATGCTTTCGACCATCTCCTACCATCCGGCCGATCGCTATGCCTTCAATTTGAATGTGCAGATTGATCTTGAGGGTGGAGATCCCTCTGTTTCCGCCGACGGGTTGTCTCGATTGTCCGTATCTCTAAGAGCAGCCGCATCTTGACGATGGAACGGCTGCTTTAGAGAAGTCGTGAAGGTTAAGGTTGCCGTACGGTCACGGTTCTCTGAGATCTGCGTCCCAGGTCGTCCACCGCACTCACGCGGTGAGTGCCTGGGTCGGCCTGCCAGACGACGGTGCCGCCCGCCTTGGCCGCGCCGATGAAGCGGTCGCCGGCAAACCAGTAGACGAGCCTTGCGTCAGGGGCGAGGCTTGCCTTTAAGGCGATTCCCGCCTGCTTCAATCCGGCCGTGCCGGTGTAGTAGCGCGTGCCGGCACGAGGACTCAGGATGGCGGGCGGCGTGCCCGAAACGGCGCCTTCGGGCCTGCATTCGGGCTTCCAGTCGGGAAGCGGCGCCTTAATGACGCCCGCTTCAAGGAAGCGCTCCTGATATTCGCTCGGCCACGACTCGACGAAGATGCGTTTTGTCCCTTCGCCTTCTTTGCAGGCGCGCAGGCCCGTAGCCTCGTCGATGAGGATTTCCTTGAGAAAGCCCGTGTCCCGGATGGGGCTCACGCCGGGGATGAACCAGGCGTTCACCGTGTCGGTGCAGCGCACGCGTCCCTGTGCGTCAAGCGCAAGGTCGCCCGTTGACCGGCAGACGGGTTCGCTCACGACGTTGCGGGGCTGCGCCTCAAAGCGCTTGAGTTCCTCTCCGCTCATGGCGAAGGCCCGGTCCGTGAGAAGGCGCACGGCGGCGCTGCGGAAGACGGGCTGTGCGACTAGTGCGCCCTGAAGCCAGGGATCAGGCCTGCCGTTGAAGTTGCCCAGCCAGACGACGATGATCCAGCGGCCCGCATAGCCTGCAGTCCACGCATCGCGAAAGCCGTTCGAGGTGCCGGTCTTCCAGAGAAGCGGTACGGGGACGCCCTCGACCTTGAGGGTTTCGCCGCCGTCGGCGAGCATGCGGCGCACGATCCAGGCGGCCTCGGGGGAGAGCATCGGCCGCGCGGCCGCAGGCTCTTCGTCCTGAAGCCGAACGAGCGGTCGCAGCAATCCGCCGTTGCCGAGCGTGCCGTAGAGCCGTGCAAGATCCTCGGCGCTCGCTTCGGCGCCGCCCAGAACGATCGAGAGGCCGTAGTGCTCGCGGGGATGCTTGAGCGGGACGCCCGCTTCACGCAGAAAGTCGTAGAGGTCCGGTCTCAGGGCGCCGGCGAGCGTGACGGCGGGCACGTTGCGCGAGTCATTGAGGGCTTCGACGGCGGGAAGAGGGCCGCGGAACTTCTTGTCGGCATTGCCGGGCTCATAGCCGCGGAAGCTTTTGCGGGCGTCAAGAAGAATGGATCGGGAATGTATGAGTCCCTGATCGAGCGCCAGGCCGTAGATGAAGGGCTTGAGGGTCGAGCCCGGACTTCTCGGCGCACGGGTGCCGTCGACTTCGCCAGCAATGTCGCTCGCGAAGAAGTCGACGCTGCCCACTTGGGCGAGAACCGACATGTCGCGCGAGTCGACGACGAGCATGGCGCCGTTTTCGACGCCGTAGGGACGCAGGCGCGCGACGCTCTCTGAGAGGATCTTCTCCATCGCGTTCTGAATCGAAAGGCTCAGCGTGGTCTTGAGAACGGGGGCGGGCCGCACGCCCTCAACGAGCCGCGTGAAGTGCGGAGCTTCAAAGGGGAGTTCGCGTGCGCTTCTTGCCTTGAGGGGGCCTTCGACGGCCGGGCGCAGGCGGGGGCTTACGAACCCCTCCTCGATCGCCTTTCGGCCGGCGGCGAGACGCGCGCGGTCGAAGTCCGTGCCCGTGACGGGATGTCGCTTGACGGGATTCTGAGGCACGACGGAGAGCGCGATCGATTCGGCGGCGGTGAGCTGCGAAGCGTGCTTGCCGAAGTAGACGAGCGAGGCGGCTTCGATTCCCTCCACGTTTCCGCCGTAGGGCGTTACGCTCAGATAGGCCGTGAGGATTTCATCCTTGGTGTAGTGCATGTCGTAGCGCAGGGCCCAGAGCATCTGCTCGACTTTGCCGCGCCAATGGC